>JBMOFX010000011.1:0-21748 GCA_049318665.1 Ilumatobacteraceae bacterium
GCCACCGCGCTCGCGGCCGAGGATGAACTGCGCTGCAGCGCCGATGAGCAGACCGAAACCGATGAGACCAAGAATGAGCATGGTCGCAGGGTAACCGACCGGCCGGGCCGCTCAGGGTGCCGACACAGCCTCGGCAGCCGCCACATCGATCATGCTGTGGTGCTATCAGGTCGGTCGGCGCGCAGTGCGGCGATTTCCGCACGGAGTGCTCGCACCTCGTCGACCAGCTCTCGCTGCAGCGCGGCCGCTGCTTCCTGCGCACGTTCCTCGGACAGCTCATCCGCCGCGTCGTCCGCGGCTTCCTTCGCTTCCTCCTCCGCGCGATCGCTCGCCGACAGGAACGAGCCGAGTGTCGCGGCGAGGCTGCCGATGAGCGCGATGCCGCCGAGCATCAACAACACGCCTGCGAGACGGCCGGGCGCGGTGACCGGATACAGGTCGCCGTAGCCAACGGTCGTGAAGGTGACCAGGGCCCACCACATCGCATCACCGAACGTGTCGAACCCCGACGATGCCGGTTCCTCCGCACGCACCACGATGGCGCACACGAACATCAACGCGACCCCGTAGAGCGCCGCGTGCCCGAGGCGGCGGCCGAGGTCGCGCAGCCGCTTGCTGCTCTTCGACGCCACGAACACCCGACCGAGTCGGGCGAGGCGTCCGATCGCGACGAAACGGCCGGCGCCGAACCACGGCAGCAGATACCACGGCGCAGTCAGCACCAAGATCACCGTGTCGAACACGCCGACGCGGGATCGCAGGTAGCCACGCCGACAGCGGAGGTGCACGAGGAAGTCGGCGAGGAAGATCGCCCACGACGCGAGGTCGAGCACGATCGTCGGACCGCTCTCGCGACCCCGGAGGAGCACGACCAAAATGGGGACGATCGCGGCGACGACGATCAGCGAACTCGTCCGGCGTTCCCACGCCTCCAGGAACCGCCGGTCGCGCTCGTCGCGCTCGATGCGCTCGATGTCGCCGACGGCCGGAATCACGCCGAGGAGCGTACGCGGCGGCCCGATTCCGGTCGGTGATCGTCAGCGGCGCGCGGCCTCCAACTCGAACATCGGCACGCTGTCACGCCGCACCCACAGGCCCGCGCCCACCTGTCGGAGCTCGACCTCCAAGCGGCGCCGATACCACGCGCCCGTACGACGGTGGACGGCGAGGTCGGTTCGATCTCGGTCGACGATCTCGCGCAGGTCGGACGCGGTGGGGAGTTCGAGATACAGCACATGACGCGTCGCCGCGGCGAGATGATCGATTGCTTGCTCGACGCGCTGGTCGTCGAGGTACTGCAACACGCTGTGGCACACGACGAGATCGAACGGCCGCGGCGGGCGCCACTCGGCGATGTCCTTGCGCTCGTGACCCCACGTGCGACACGCGTGCTCGCTCACATCGATCGAACGGACCCGCACCGACGGGTGGGTGGCGCGATACCAGTCACGCCACAGCCCGATGCCGGAACCGACATCGAGCACCGAGCGGATCGGCACACCCCACCACGCGGCGAGCTCGTGGACGCCGGTGGCGAGGTGCGCGATGCGCTCGGCATCGTGTGTGCGGCCGCCTCCGTAGAAGCGGTCGTAGTACGCCCCGTCGAAACGCACCGGGTTCGTACTGTCACGTCGAGCCACGTGCGCTCCTCTCGATCAAGCCGTTTCGGCGGTCACAGCCTCGTCGATCGCACCGACCGCATCGTTGTCGAGGATGGCTCCGTGGGTGCTGCTGCGGGCCGGCAGGAAGCGATAGGCGAGCACCGCCCCGAAGAGCGCAGCGACCGCTGCGACCCGGCTGCCGACGTGCATGCCATCAACGAACGCTCGTCGGGCTGCGTCGATGATGACGGGTTGTGCCGACGCCGGGGCCTGCTCGGCAACGGCGAGCGCCGCCGCCATCGACTCCCGGGCAGCATCGAGCGCCGACGCTGGCACCGGCAGGTCGCGCAGCGCATCGACCAGCCTCGGTCCGAAGATGGACGAGAACACCGAACCGACCACGGCAACACCGAGCGTGCCACCGAGTTCGCGAGTGGTGTCGTTGACCGCGGATCCGACGCCGGCCTTCTCCTTCGGCAACGATCCCATGATGGCGTCGGTCGCCGGCGCGGTGGTGAGCGTGAGGCCCGACCCGATCAGCACCATGCCGAGCACCACCGGTCCCCAGAACGGCGTGTCGAGCCCGTTCGTGCTCGCCACGAGGAACCCCGCCGACATCGAGAGCAACCCGAGGGTGACGATCCGCTTCGACCCGAAGCGGAGCGCGAGGCGGGCGGCGATTGGTGCGGTCACGCCCGCTGCGAAGGCGAACGGGAGCGTGTGCAGGCCAGCCGACAGCGTCGAGTAGCCACGGACGAACTGGAAGTACTGCGTGATGAGGAAGATGAAGCCGAACAACGAGAAGAACGCGATCATCACCGACACGCTCGCTGCCGTGAACCGCGGGTTGCGGAAGACCGTCACGTCGAGCATCGGATCGCGACGGCGGCGCTCCCACTGCACGAACGCCGCGAGGAGCACGCCCGACAACACGAACGAGCCGATCGTCGTGGCGCTCGCCCATCCCATCTTCGGCGCCTCGATCACCGTCCACACCAGCAGCGTGATGGCAGCGATCGACAAGAGGAGACCGACCGGGTCGAGGCGCCCTGCGTCAGGGTCCTTCGACGTCGGGATCAACACCTGGCCGAGCAGGAGCGCGATGGCAACGATCGGCAGGTTCACGAAGAACACCGAGCCCCACCAGAAGTGCTCGAGTAGCCAACCGCCACTCACCGGGCCAAGCGCCACCGCCAGGCCGGTGACGGCCGACCACACACCGATCGCCTTGGCCCGCTCCGTCGGATCGGTGAACACGTTGATGAGGATCGCGAGTGTTGCGGGGAACACGAGCGCCGCACCGACACCCATCAACGCGCGAGCTGCGATCAGTTGACCCGCGGTCTGCGAGATTCCCGCAGCGACGGACGTGATGGCAAACAGCACGAGTCCGAGTTGCATCGTGCCCTTGCGACCGAATCGATCGCCGAGCGAGCCCATCGCGAGCAGCAGGCTGGCGAAGACCAGCGCGTACGCGTCGACGATCCACTGCAACTGGCTGGTGTCGGCACCGAGTTCGCGGCTCAACGTGGGGAGCGCGACGTTGACGATGGTGTTGTCCACCACGACGAGGAAGACGCTGAGGCACAGGACGGGGAGGATCCACCACCGTCGTGCGTGGATGAGTTCGGGGGACATCGGGACTCCTCGGAGGTGGTAGAACGTTGTTCCATATTTGTAGAGCACTGTTCCATAGCTGCGCAACACCGATACCCTGTGACACCGGTCATGAGCAAGCGCCCCGATCCCCCGCGTCATCGCACGCCCACCGCGCACGTCGAGCGCGCGTTGCTCGACGCGGCCACGCAACTCCTCGAGGACGAAGGGCCCGAGGCGCTCTCGGTGCGGCGGATCTGCACGGCCGCCAACGTCGCGCCGATGGGCCTCTACTCACGCTTCGGCGGCAAGCAAGGGGTGGTCGAGGCGCTCTTCGTCGAGGGCTTCGAAGAACTGCGCGAACTCTTCACCACCATCGATCTCACCGACGCCGGCGCTGCGCTCCGCGAATCCGGCTACCGCTACCGCCAGCACGCGCTCGCGAATCGCGCGCGGTACTCGATCATGTTCGACCGTCCGATCATCGACTTCGATCCGAGCGACGACGCCAAGCTCCGCGCCGGAGCGGCGTTCGAGGCGCTCATCTCCCTCGTCCGACGGGCGATCGAGCGTGGAGCGATCGCGCCGCGAGATCCGGACGACGTCGCCCAGCTCATCTGGAGCACCTGCCACGGGGCGGTGTCGCTCGAGCTCGCCGGACTCGGCTTCGTCGAGGATCGCAACGAGCTGTATGAGCAGCTTCTCGATCTGCTGATGCGCGGCCTCACGACCTGAGCCCGTCAGGCCCAGGGGCCGACGCCTGTCACCCGATCGACGGTGATCCGCACGATGCGCCCGGGAGGCGGATCGGCCATCGGCGGGAACACTGCTCCTTCGCCGAGGAAGCGCGGCGCGAGTTCGCGCAGCAACTCGGGCGCACCACCATCGGTGAGCCGCGCGGTGCCGTGGAGGACGGCGTAGTTACCGAGGCCGGCACCGTTCGCACCTGGCGCCACGAACGACACAGCCACCCGCGGGTCGCGTTCCATGTTGCGCATCTTCTGACCCGTTCCGAGATGCGCAACGAGCACCTCGTCGCCATCGCGGCCGAGCCAGATGACGGTCACCTGCGGTGAGCCGTCCTTGTTGATCGTGACGAGATGTCCGTGGACACCGGCATCGATGACGTCGCGCAGCGCAGGGTGGAGTGCCATGTTTGCGACGCTAGTGCGATCGTTCGGGCGGGCCGAGTAAACGTTTCGACCGGTTCGGGCGTGTGTTGGACTGTGAGGATGGGGCAGGCGGAGTTGGGGATCGATCAGTTCGACGAGCTGTATCGGCGCGAGCTCGTCTCGATCGCGACACTCGCCACTGCGCTCACCGGCAATCGTGACACCGGCGCGGACATCGCCCAGGAGGCGCTCCTTCGGGCATACCGCAGTTGGTCGACGGTGTCGACGATGGATCGGCCAGGCGCCTGGGTTCGACGGATCGCGATCAACCTCGCAACCGATGCCCGACGCAAGCGGTCTCGCGAGGCCCACGCCCTCGAACGGATCGAGGCTCGGCCGGTCGGCGGTGCGGCGGGATGGTCCGACGGCAGCTTCTGGCAGGAGGTGCGACGGCTTCCCGAGCGGCAGCGAACCGCCATCGCACTGCGGTATATCGACGATTTCACCGTCGACGAGATCGCGGAGATCATGCAGATCAGTGGCGGCACCGTGAAGGCGACGCTGTTCAAGGCGCGCCAGTCGCTGGCCGCCGCACTCGGAGCAACGGAGGTCGACGATGCCGACGATCGATGAACTGGGCAGCCGCGCGGCCGCGCAGCTGACGGACCAGGTACGCGCAGCCATCGACGTGGAGGCACGGCTTGCCGAACTGCACGCATCAGGCGCAACCGTGTCGCCGCTGCGACGGCGTGTACCGCCGCGAGTGTGGGGTGCCGCGGCGAGCGTGGCCATCATCGCGATCGGCGCGATCGGGATCGTCGCGCTGCGCAGCGGGAGTGGAGCCGTGGCGCCAACGCCGACCACGACGGACACCCCGGACTCGACCGAGCCGAGCCCACCGACCACGGACGCGCCGGTCGACACGGTGGCGGAGGCGCCGCTCGAACCGATCGCGGTGAGCTACCAATCGCCGCCGCCGATGTTCGAACCGACCCCGTTCACCACCGTGAGCGCCGACGCGAGCGTCGGACTTTTCGAGGACGGCGTGGTGGTGGCCACGCTAGGGACGGTGTCCACGATCACCTGGGCCGGCGAGAGCAGCGAACCCACGCAGATCAGCTATCCCCTGTCGTTCCCGGTGGCCTACGAGGGTGTGGTGTACGGCCTCGCGCAGGCAAGCTCGGGCCCCGTGATGGTGTCTGCGGCGCTCCAGCCGAGCCGTGTTGGCGTGCTTCGCACGACGCCGGTGAGCAGCTCAGCGTACGCCGAGCTGCCACCCGCTCCGTTCGGGCTCGGCAAGGACGGGATCGTCGATCGGGTGCGCGACGTCGGCACCACCCTCATTCCGTATGAGGCCGACGGAGGGACGGCGCGCACGTTCGACGGCGCCGTGGCGGTGTCGATGAACGACTCAGGGCTCGTGACGAGCAGCACAGGTACCCGCTGGCAACTGGCGATCGAGACGGCGCCCGCGGAAGACGGCTGGCCGAACACGGCGTGGGAGCAAACTGCTCCGGCGTCGCCCACCGTGGATGGCGGTGCCGTTCTGCTGGCCACCCTCGGTCCGCCGGTTCAACCGTCGGCCGAGTACTCCGAATACACCATGCCGGTGATCGCGCAGCTTGGGGCGGATGGCGACGGCCGGTGGTGGAGTCTGCCGGAGGGTTGGTCGATCGCTGCGAGTGACGTGTTCGGTACGGTGCTGCGGCGATCTACTCCCGACGGCGTGGAGCTGGCGCGCTTCCCCGACTCACCACCGGCCCCCTCGTCACCGGTGTCCGACGCGGCGATCACCGAGGTCGACGTCGAACCTCGCGCATTCCCGCTCGAGCTCGACGGCTGTGGCGGGTGCTCGATCGACTCGCTCGCCGACGGCCGACTGATCGTGTTCCGCGAGAGCACAGGCTCGTTCGTCCTGATTGCAGCGGATGGCACGACGCAGGAGATCCGCCTCGACCAGCCGCCATCGGCGTCCCTGCTTGCCGTCGGCCCCGACGACGTGGTGTATCTCGTAACTCGCGCAACATCGGAGGAACCGACTGACATCATCGCCTTCCGGTTGGGCACCTCGATGGCCACGGAGATCGCACGAGCGAAGGCCGTCGGCGATCCGTCGGGTGACACCGACATCGTGCCGACGACGAACGGGCTCGTAGCGGTTGGCTGCTGCAGCTTCGATCCGATACGGCCGGATCCGAACGCCGAACCGCTGATGCGCTGGGTGAACCGGGACGGTGCAACGGTGACCGACTCCCGGCCCCAGATCCGTGTGGAGACCGTCGTAGCCGGCGAGGGCGCCGCAAACGGTGTGGCGTTCGTACGCGAGGACGCCAACGGCACCGTCAAACGGTGGCCGGCGACCGGCGGCATCGAGGCTTTCATCCGCGGCATGCCGGGCGTCGCTCCGCTCGACGACGGTGGTGCGATCGTCGTCTATCAAGATCTTGGGGGCGCCGCGACGATCTACCTCCGTCTCAAGCCCAACGGCGCGATCGAGCGGACCACGTCGGCTCCGCAATACGCCTTCCCGATTCGGTCTGGGGCCCTCTACGGCTGGGGTGATGGCTCGTTCGAGCAGATCGTCCTGGCGACGTTCACCGATCCCGTCGATGCGCTCGGGGGCGGCTTGCCGACCGGGTCGTCGGCCGACGATGTGATCCAGCAACTCGTCGCTCAACGACAGCCGCAGGTGGCGGAGCAAGGCGACTGCGTGACGTCGGTACGCGTGGTGGGTCGCACCGGAACCGATCCCGTGATCGCGACGATCGCGTCGCGAAACCCCTGCGATGACAGCGTCGGGGGGCAGAACCTCACCTCCACCATCGGCTCCGACGCGGATGGCCGATGGGCGGTGACCGCAGCAACCGAGGCGAACCTCTGCCTGCGCGGCACCGACGGGGTGGTGTGCGTCTAGGGCTACCCGAGGGTTTCGGTGCACCCGTCGCGACGCCAGCGACTCGGGTACGCACTGGCGACTCGGTTGTCGCCGTGGGACTCGGGTGTCGGGCTGGGACTCGGGTCAGGTGGGGGTGTCGGTGGTGTCGTCGTTGCGGAAGCGGTCGACGGCGCGCCAGGCGAGCGGGGTGATGCCAGCGGCGAGGAGCAGCTTGATGATGTCACCCACGATGAACGGGGCGAGGCCGAAGGTGAACGCGTCCTGGCCGTCACCGCTGTAGAACGGGATGTCGAGGTGGAACGCAAGCCAGGTGACGCCGAACAGGTAGATGATCGCCGAGCCGGCGAGCATCGCGGTCACCGACGTGGCGAACTTGCGGTCCTGACCTCGCTCGGCCAGGAAGCCGACAAAGCCGGCCGCCACCACGAACCCGACGAAGTAGCCGAGCGTGGCCCCGGTGAGGACATCCCAGCCGCTTGCGCCACCGCTGTAGAACGGGAACACCAGGCCCAGCGCGAGGTAGAGCAACTGACTGAGGATGCCGAGCCGGGCGCCGAGCGCGGTGCCGACGAGCAGCACGGCGAAGGTCTGGCCGGTGAGCGGCACCGGCGTGAAGCTGAGCGGGATCGAGATCTGCGCGGCGACGGCCGTGAGCAGCGCACCTCCGAGCACGAGTGCGGCAGAGCGCCACCAAACGGCAGGCAGCGTCGCACCGAGGGTGCGAGGAGCAGTCATCGTGTGCATGGGAACCCCTTCGAAGCTGGAAACAGAACAGTATTGACGCCCCGGCGGTGCCCCTGCGAATCCGGAGCGTCCGCCGCGGGCTCGCCCCAGCGTCGAGGGGGTGCCGATCCGGACGGCCGACCGACGACTACGGTGACCGCCCAATGCAATCGCTCGGCCGTCTCCGACGCGCGCACCGACTCGACGCCGTGGTTGTCGCCGCCACGATGATGTGGGCGACGATGCTGCTGTTCGCGAGTGGCGCGGCCGAGGCCCAGACCAGCGATCAGGTGGCCGACGAGATCCTCCGGGTCCAGGCGCAGGCCGACCAGACGTCGAAGGCCTGGGCAGACGCGCGCGACGAAGCGGATGCGCTGACCGTGCAGATCGCCGACGTGCAGGCGCAGGTGGACGCGACCGATGCCCAGCTGTCGGCGATGCGAGCCACGCTCGCCACGATTGCGGTCAACCGGTTCACTCGGGGGAGCGCTGGGCCGCTCTTGCTGACGGGCGCCGACCCCGGCGACCGGCTCCAGGCCGAAACGCTCACTCGGGTGGCGATCCAACAGGGTGCCGGCAACGTCGACGACATCGATGCCGTCGCCACCGACCTCGCCGCGAAGCAAGACGAACTCGCCAACTTGCAGTCGCGCAACACCCAGTTGCAGGCATCGCTGACGGCGTCGCAGGACGCACTCGACAACCAACTCAAGTCGCTCGCGGCGCTGCAGGTGCGGCTGCAGGAGGCCGAGGTGAAGGCGGCGTACGAGCGCAAGCTGGCGCGCCAGCGGGCCGACGAACTCGCCCGGCAACAGGCCGCCGCAGCCACCGCGCAGGCCCAGGCCACGCCCGCCGCGGCCCCGCGAGGCGGAGGAGCCAGTGCCACCACGCCGCGAGCTGCACCGGCACCCGCACCGGCCCCCGCGCCGTCGGCGAACGGGCTTGTCTGCCCGGTGCAGGGGTCACGAGCATTCGGCGACACCTGGGGCGCGGCCCGCTCGGGCGGTCGAAGCCACGAGGGCGTCGACATCATGAGCCCAGAGGGCACCCCGATCGTCGCGATCACCAGCGGGTCGGTTCTGTTCAAGACCACGAGACTCGGTGGCAACTCGGTCTGGCTCACCGGCAACAACGGCAACAAGTACTTCTACGCACATCTGAGTGCGTGGGAGGGCGGGTCGCGTGGCGTGAGCGCCGGTGAGGTGATCGGCTACGTCGGCCGCACCGGCAACACCACCGCGAACCACCTCCACTTCGAGATCCACCCCGGCGGTGGCGGCGCGGTCAACCCGTACCCGACGGTTCGCCAGATCTGCTGATCACCCGCGTCGAGGCCACCTCCGAGCGACCGGAACGCACCGCGAGCAGTGCGGCCACCGCTCGCTAGGGTGGCCAATCGTGCAATCTTCGCCGTTTCGGCTCTCCGACATCGCCACGTGTCGCCTCATTCACGCCTTCACGGCAAGCGGCATCGTGGTCGGCATGCTCGCTCTCATCGCCGTGCTCGATGGATCGCCGCGGGCCGCGGTGCTGCTGCTCGTCGTTGCGCAGCTGATCGACGGCATCGACGGCCCGATGGCTCGCCGGTACGACATCGCCGAGGTGATCCCGAAGTACGACGGTTACATCCTCGACCTGGTCATCGACTACGTCACCTGCGTGCTGGTGCCGGCGACGTTCGCTTGGCAGTTCCGCGTGCTGCCGCACAACCTGGTCGGTGAGCTCACCATCGCAATGATCCTCACCACGTCGGCAATGTGGTTCAGCAAGAAGGACATGATGACTCCCGACCACTGGTTCCGTGGATTTCCAGGCGTGTGGAACATGGTCATCCCGACGCTGTGGTTGCTCGGCGTTCCCGGTCCCGTCGCCGTCGCCGTGCTGGCATCGTTGGCCGCGCTCTCGATGACCGACGTGGAGTTCGCCCACCCGGTGCAGGCGGCCCGCTGGCGCACCGCGAACATCACCTTCATGGGGGTGTGGATCACAACCATGGTCGCGCTCACGATCGCGAACGACGAAGGTCGACTGCACCCGGTCGCCGCGCTGCTACTGCTCGCGGGCCCCATCTGGACGGCCGTGTCGACGATCGCTCGGGCGACCGAGACGCGGGCCACTCGCACCGCCTGACCACGGCCGCAGGCTGACCCGGCGGCCTACCGATTCGACCTCGGTCGATCCTCAACACGATCGTGCTGCGCGTAACCCATCGGGAGAGCCGGGGTGTCCCCCGAAGATCACCCTCACGGTCCCCCGGGGTTGAACCGATGAACCCGTTGATGTCTCCGACAGCAGCCGCCACCGCAAGTCCGTCCACCGGGTTGTCCGACCAGGTCTACGTCGGCCGACAACCGATCTTCGACCGTCAACGCCGCACCGTTGCCTATCAGTTGCTGCACCGCAGCGGACCCGATGACGACGCCGGCCCGCTCGCCACACGGGAGCTCGTCGAGCATGCGCTCCTCCAGTGGGGACTCGACCAGCTGCTCGGCGGGGTTCCCGGTCACATCACCGTCGACGCATCATTCCTGTCGAGCGGCCTGCACCTGACGCTCCCGGCGGACCGGGTGGTACTGGGCTTCGCCAACGACGTCGACGTCGAAGGCGCCCAGAAGTTTGCCGCGATCGACGCCCGTCTCGCCGGCTTCCGAGTGGCGATCGACGACGTGCTCGGTCGAGACCACCTGCCGCGACCTGAGCTCCTTCGGCTCGCCGACATCCTGAAGGTCGACATCGCCGGAGTGCCGGACGACCTGCTGCCCCGCGCGCTCGACGCGCTCCGCACCCAGGCACCCCACGCCACACTCATGGCCGAGCACGTCGACGAGCTCGCCCAGTATCGCCGTTGCGTCGACCTCGGCTTCGACCTCTTCGTCGGCTCATTCTTCGAAAAGGCCGAGGTGCTCAGCCGTGCGAGCCGCTCCGTGTCGAGCACCGCAGCGATCGCCCTTCTCATGGAGGTGCAGCGACGCGACGTGAGTCTCCCCCGCCTGCAGGAGCTCGTCGAGGCCGACCCCACGCTCGCATTCCGCATGCTGGCGGTCGTCAACTCCAGCGCGATCGGGCTCGCCGCACGGGTCGAGTCGGTGTACCACGCGCTGGTGCTGCTCGGCGTCGAGCGCGTCCGCCAGCTCGCCACCCTCGTCACCATGGCCAATCGGTCGCGCGGCAACGAGGAAGTCCTGCTGCTCGCCGCCACGCGCGCTGGCATGGCGAAGTCGCTGATCGACGATCCGGAGCTGTCGAACGCGGCGTACACCGCAGCCCTCATCTCGGTGCTCGACGTGCTCTTCCAGGTGCCGATGGAGGAGCTGCTCGCCGAGCTGCCCCTCGCCGACGTCGTGAAGGACGGACTGCTCGACGGCACGGGCCCGATCGGCGAGTTGCTCCAGGCGATCGACGCCTACGAGCGCGTCGATCTGCCGCTGCTCGACGCCCTCCGTCCGGGAGAGCTGGCCCGTTTCATCCGCGTGTATCGCGAAGCAGCGGTGAGCGCCCAACAGCTCCGCTCGCAGTTGCTCTCCGTCGCCAGCTGACCGCCCGGTTGGGTTCAGTCCGGTCGGGCTCAGCCCGGCGCAATAGCGAACACCTCGTCGAAGCCAGCGCGCAGGCACGCCATGAACGCCTCCGCGTCGACGACCGCAGCCGTGTCCATGTTGACGCCGATGCTGCAGCGCCGCTGATAGCTCATCATCGTCACGTTCACCGCGGCGCCGGCGGTCGGGCCGAACGGGATGAACCGTTCGACGCCGACCCCGCAGAGCCACATCGGCACCGGCATGCCGGGGACGTTGCTCGCGAGGAAGTCGACCTTCTTCAACATCGATCCGATCACCCCACGCGGCACGAGGTTCAGGCCGCCGGCGATGGTCTCGGTGTGCGGCAGCGATCGCTCGGCGCGGATGTGGCGCCCGATCTCGTGCAAACGCCGAACCCGCTCCTCCGGCTCGTCGACACCGACCGGCACCTTGAAGCGCAGCACCGACACGTGGTTCCCGCCGGCCGGATCGTCGCTGACCCGGATGCTGACCGGCATCGCGACGCGCAGTTCCTCCACGTCCACGCCGAACTGGTCGTGGTAGCGGCGAAGTCCCCCCGTGATCGCTCCGAGGAACACGTCGTTCACGGTGCCACCCGCGACACTCGCCGCGGCACGCATCGCATCGAGCGACACGTCGATCGTGCCGAAGCACGACGCCATGTGGCGATCGACCATCACGGTGGACAGCGTTGACGACACGGGTGCGATGGTGCGCCCGACCGAGGCGAGCGTCTCCGCCGTCTCCACTGCTGCATGCAGCGGATCGCGAAGCACCCTGAGCACCGTGGGAAGCACGGCGGGCAATGCCCGGCGGACGACGCTGGCCGCGTCGGCGACGTCGTGGACCAGCGCATCACGGAAGAGCTCGGCAACGCTCGGAACATGTACTGCGTCGTCCGAGGGGTGGCCCGCGTCTGGCGACGGGTGATCCGACGCCTCCGCGGTGAGATCGAACAGCTGGAGCGCGAGTTGCACCGCGCCGATGCCATCGGTGACGACGTGATGCGTCTTCATCACGAGTGCCGCACGGCCTTTGGCGAGCCCCTCGACGAGCGTGAACTCCCACAGCGGTCGGGCACGGTCAAAGCCCGACGCGGCGATGGTGCGGGCGAGGTCGAGCAGTTCACCCTCACCGCCGGGCGCCGGCGCGACGAGCCGCCGAAGGTGATACGCGAGGTCGACGTCGGGCTCGGGCACCCAGCGAAACGAGCTCGGATGCGCCGGAACCGACACGACCCGCTCGCGAAGCGCTGGGACGTTCGTGATCGCGAGGCACACGCGGGCACAGAGAGCGTCCCAGTCCGGTTCGTGGTCCAACTCAACGATGGCCAGGATCGTCGATCGGAGCAGTGGATCGGCCTCGACCGTCCACATGATGGCGTCGTTCTGGCTCAGATATCGCGGCGCGTTCATCACCAACCACGGTGCCACGCGATGAACCGGTCATCACAGAGTCGTTGGTCCTGGCAGACTCCTGCCATGAGCGGCACGCCGCCGGTTCGGCCCGCGCATCCGGAAGAGTGGGCCACGAGCGTCGTCCTCGCTGACGGCGAGATCGGGTACGTGCGCGCGATGGCGCCCGAGGATGCCCCGGCGCTGCTCGCCTTCCACGAGCGACAACCGAGGGAGAACCTGTATCGGCGGTTCTTCTCGCCGAAGCCGACCCTGCGCGACGACGAGCTCCGCCACTTCACGGAGGTCGACTACATCGACCGGGTCGCGCTGGTGCTCGAGTTGCGCGGCGAGTTCATCGCATGGGCGAGTTACGAACGGTGGCCCGGACGACCTGACGCCGATGTGGCGTTCATGGTCGACGACGACCAGCAGGGCCGCGGCATCGCGACGCTGCTCCTCGAACACCTCGCCGCGATCGCTCGTACGAACGGCATCGGTCGCTTCACGGCCGACGTGCTCGCCGACAACCGACCGATGCTCGGCGTGTTCGCGAAAGCGGGGTGGCCGGTGCGACGTCACTTCGACAGTGGGGTGATGGAGCTCGAGTTCTCCCTCGACGACAGCGAGCAGTTCCTCGAGTCGGTCGAGCAGCGCGAGCAGCGCGCCGACAGCCGTTCGATGGCGCGGCTGCTGTTCCCACGCTCGGTCGCGGTGATCGGAGCGTCGGATACGCCCCGCTCGATCGGCCACGAACTCTGGCGCAACGTGGTGCACGGCAGCCTGCCCGCGTTCCCGGTCAACCCGAATCACGCAACCGTCGGCGGCGAGCCGGCATACGCCAGCGTGCTCGACATCGTCGACGACGTCTGGCTCGCGATCATCGCCTCCCCCGCAGGCACGCTCGCCGAGGTCATCGATCAGTGCATCGCGAAACGGGTGCGTGGCGCCGTCGTCATCACCGCTGTCGACGGCACCGACATCGACATGCCTGCGCTCGTCGCTCATGCGCGCCGCAACGGCATGCGCATCATCGGCCCGGCGAGCATGGGGCTCGCATCGAGCCCCTCTGACGGGCTCGCCCCAGTGCAGGCCGCACTCGTGCCTGTCGACCTGCCCTCGGGTCGGGTTGCCCTGTCGCTGCAGTCGGGTTCCTTGGGCGCCTCACTGCTGCAACTCGCAAGTCAGATGTCGATGGGGTTCTCGTGGTTCGTGTCGTTGGGCGACAAGAGCGACGTGTCAGGCAACGATCTGCTGCAGTTCTGGGAGGACGACGACCGAACGGCCGTCATTGCGATGTACACGGAGACGTTCGGTAACCCAAGAAAGTTCGCTCGCCTCGCACGGCGCGTCGGGAGGCGCAAACCGATCGTCGCGGTTCGCACCGGCGCAGCAGCGATCGGGGCTGGCGCGGACGCGCTGTATCAGCAGGCGGGGCTGATCGAGGTACCGACCGTTCGGGCGATGCTCGACACCGCGCGGGTGCTCGAATGCCAACCGATCCCGTCCGGACCCCGAGTAGCGGTGCTCACGAACTCGCGCAGCCCAGGTGTGCTCGCGCAGGACGCTGTCCGTGCGGCGGGTCTCGACGTGGTCGACCCACCGCTCCCACTCGACTGGCGCTCGACTATCGACGACTTCGGTCCGGCGATTCGCGCAGCGATCGAGTCGCCCGACATCGATGCGATTCTCGTCATCCACGCCCCGCCGATCATCTCGGCCGATCACCCCGCCGACTCCATCGATGCGGCAGCTGCCGGCTCGGCGAAGCCCGTGCTCGCGGTGATGTTGGGCCGTGCCGACGGGCCGGTCTCGGTGTCGTCGCGGGTGCCGTCGTTCTCGTTCCCCGAGCCGGCGGCCGCGGCGCTCGGTCGGATGTACCGGTACCGGCGCTGGCTCGACACCGAAGCGACTGCGACGCTCGACGAACTCGCCGACGTCGATCCGGCGCTCGCCGCTGCGGTGATCACCGAGGTGATCGAACGTGGGGAGATCGGCCCGCTCGACGTCGCCCGGGTACTCGGCGCGTACGGCATCGGTGTCGCACCGACCCGTTTCGTCCGCGGGAGCACCGACGAGGTGGTGGCCGCTGCGCGCGCCACGGGCTATCCGATCGCGCTGAAGGCCGAGCATCGCCGACCCGGTCGGAGTGCCGAAGCCGGGGTGGCGCTCGACGTCCGCGATGACGATTCGGTGCGCGATGCGCTCGACGTGATGCGCCGACATCTCGGCACCGACGCCGACGCTGTGTACGTGCAGCGGATGGCGACGCCCGGCGTCGACTTGCGCGTGCGGTGCATCACCGATCCGCGACTCGGACCCGTCGTGTCGGTGGGGCTGGGTGGCATCTCGGCCGATGCGATCGGCGATGCACCGGCCCGTCTCGCACCGCTCTCGCACGCCGCGGCCGACAACCTGGTGCGGTCGTCGCGAGCTGGTGCGGCATTACAGCAGGCTGGCATCGACACCGAGTCGGTCGTCGATCTACTGGTCCGCACGAGTCGGCTCGCCTACGACCACCCCGACATCTCCGAGCTCGACATCAACCCGGCGATCGCGAGCCATCACGGATGTCAACCGATCGATGTGACGCTCACCCTCGCCGACGACACCCCGCCAGACTCCCCCGTCCGCCGTCTCATGTGAGTACCTCGCTTGCGCCATCGATACTGTGCGCGGGTGTGACCAACTCCACGCCCGTCCGCATCGGCATCCAGCTCCCCGAGGTGGAGCGAGTGGTGCGCTGGCCGGAGTACGCAGCGATGGCGAAGGCCGCCGAGGAGGTTGGGTTCGACTCGATCTGGCTCGGCGACCACCTGCTCTATCGCGGTGGCGGGCGGCCTGAGCGCGGGCCGTGGGAGGCGTTCACGAGTTTGGCCGCGCTTGCCGCGATCACCGAGCGGGTCGTGCTCGGTCCGCTGGTCGCGTGTGCCGGGTTCCATCCGCCCGCGGTGCTCGCGAAGATGGCGGCATCGATCGACGAGGTGAGCGGCGGCCGGTTCGTACTCGGCCTCGGTGCCGGTTGGAACCGCGCCGAGTTCGACGCATTCGGCATTCCGTTCGATCACCGTGTCGATCGGTTCCAGGACGCGTACACGATCATCCAGGGCCTCACGAGCGGCCAGCGGGTGACGCACGCAGGTCGATGGTGGTCGGCCGATGATGCGGTGCTGTTACCAACCGCCGCCACCAATCGACCGATACCGCTGCTCGTCGGCAGCAACGGCGAGCGCGTGTTGCGGATCACGCTGCCGACTGCCCATTCGTGGAACACGTGGTTCGTCGACTTCGGGAACCGCGCCGAGGGCTTTGCGCCGCTCACCGAGCGCGTCTCGCGGATCGCGGTCGACGTGGGTCGCGACCCTTCGACGCTCTCGCGGAGCGCGTGCGTGCTCGTCGCGATCGATGGGTCCGATGAGCGGCCGCTCGACGCCGAAGCACCTCCGATCACCGGATCCTCATCACAGATCGCAGCGACCCTGCGCGAGATCGTCGACGCGGGCGCCGACGAGTTGATCATCGTTGCCGACCCGATCAACGAGCGGTCGATCCGCCAACTCGGCGAGGTCGCTGCGGCACTTCGCGTCTGATCACGGGTTGGTGTGGCGGATCCACGATCCGTGCTCGATGACGTCGAGGTCGAGGCCGCCACCGTACGAGTACGCCCACGCCGCATGTCCGTTCGCGGTGCGCACCTCGACCCGGTGATACAGGCCTTGCACCGCCCCCTCCACCTCGTCGAGCACGACGAGCCCTTCGTCGTGGCGGGTCGGCGCGAACTCGAAGACTCGACCAAGAATCGTGCCGCCCGTACCGAAGCGCGCCGCCGGATACCCGAGGCCGGTGTCGTACAACGTCCCGTCGACTCGATCGTCGATCCCGTGGTCGAGTACGAACGGCTCGAGGAAGCGCCACCGTGTCTGACCAGGCAAAAGCGTGCCGTAGGCGAAGAGATGTGCCACGTCACCGACTGTATTGCGGTCATCAAGGCGCCTCGCCACCCGTGGAGGCGAAACCACGGAGAGCGTTCACTCGTCACGCTCCGTGATACCCGTGTTATGGTGCCGCCACGACCAGGAAGGACGCGACCATGAACATCGCACATCTGCAGCAAGGCGAACTCGTCACGGGAAAGGCAGTGGACGCAACAGCAACGCGAGAGCGCGTGCGACAGCGCAAACTCCAGCGACTGCTGATGGTGCTCCTCGTGCCGTTCGTCTTCCTCATGTATCGCACGGCCACCTGGAACCCGATCGCACTCGGTTGGCCGAGTTGGGTGCCGTCGGATCCGACGATGCTGATCTCGATCGGCCTGCTGCTCACGCTGATGCTGATGATCCTCGTGCCGTTCCTCGGCGCAGGCCGTTCGCCGCACGTGGTGCTCCGTCCGAGTGACTCCTCCATTCGACTCGACGATGTCGTCGGCGCCGAGGCGACCCGACGCGAGGCGATCGACACCCTCAACCTCTTCCTCTCACACGAGACCTTCATGAAGACGATGGGTGGCAGCCCACGACGCGGCGTGTTGTTCGAGGGCCCTCCCGGCACCGGCAAGACCTATCTCGCGAAGGCCCTCGCGGCGGAGGCCGGTGTGCCGTTCCTGTTCGTCTCGGCCAGCGCGTTCCAGTCGATGTACTTCGGCCAGACCAACCGCAAGATCCGCACGTTCTTCAAGGCGCTGCGCAAGGCGGCCCGCCGCGAAGGTGGCGCCATCGGCTACATCGAGGAGTTCGACGCCATCGGCGGCGCCCGCAGCGGCATGAACAGCGGCTCGATGCGCGAAGGCATCGTCGGTGTCGTCAACGAGTTGCTCGTGCAGATGCAGAGCTTCGACATGCCGACCTCCGGCGACCGAGTGAAGACGTTCTTCATCGACATGATGAACACCTTCCTCCCCGCCAACCGCGCCATCCCGCGCCCGGCCCCGTCGTCGGCCAACATCCTCATCGTCGCCGCCACCAACCGGGCGGCCGACCTCGATCCGGCACTGCTGCGTCCCGGCCGCTTCGACCGCGTCATCCACTTCGACCTGCCCCCGCGGGCCGACCGTGTCGAGATCGCGCGGTACTACCTCGCGAAGAAGTCGCACAGCGTCGATGTCACCGAGTTCGCAGTCGCCGACATGACCGGTGGCTACAGCCCGGTGAAGATCGAGCGCCTGCTCGACGAGGCACTGATCGTGGCGCTGCGGCACGGCCGCGGTGCGATGACGATGAGCGACGTCGTCGAGGCCCAACTCAACACCGAGACCGGCCTCGCCCACCCCGTCGGCTACCACTCCGACGAGCGCCGCCGTGTCGCCGTCCACGAAGCCGGCCATGCGCTCACCGCCGCGCTCTTCGGGCGCGACATCCGGATCGCATCGATCCTCCGTCGCGGTGGCGCCCTCGGGCTCGTTGCACACGGCGACCCCGAAGAGCGGCACCTGAAGACTGCGTCAGAAGGCACCGACATGATCGCCATCGCGCTCGCAGGCCGTGCCGCCGAGATCCAGGAGTTCGGTGAGGCGTCAAGCGGCATCGCGTCCGACCTGGCCTACTCGACCACCGTCGCGTGTCAGCTCGTCGGTCAACTCGGTGCGTGCGACACGCTGATCAGCCTCGAGGCCGCGTCGATGCCCGGCGGCAACATCGTGTCGAAGGTCCTCTCCGACGAGACCTCGCGTGCGAAGGTCGAGGCGATGCTCGAGGCAGCGGCCGATCGCGTTGCATGCATCCTGCTCGAGCATCGCACGGCGCTGATGGCGATCGCCGATGCACTGTGCGAGCACGACGAGCTGTCCGGCGATGACGTCTGCCGCATCGTTGCCAAGGAGCTCGCTGCCTGACACCGAGGGGTCGCGGCCCCGGCTGGCTAACGTTCGCGACATGCGCGCTCGTCCGGTCTCTGTTGTCGCGGTCCTCCTCATCATCGGCGCTTCGGCCTGCTCGAGCGACTCAGCGGGTTCCGCCGAGTCGACGGTCGCTGAGACGACCACCGCGCCCGCCACGACGGCACCCGCCACCACGGCGCCAGCGACCACCACGACATCGACCGTGCCGGAGGTTCGGCCGAAGACGGTGACCGACCTGCTCGCGCTCGAACGACCGATCGTGCTCGCCCATGCAGGCGGTGAGGACGAGTTCCCGCACTCGACGCCGTACGCATTCGCTCAGAGCGCAGCGGCCGGCGTCGACATGCTCGACATGGATGTGCTGCTCACGGCTGACGGCGTCCTCATCGTCCAGCACGACGACACCATCGACCGGACGACCGAGAGCACCGGCAACATCGCCGACATGACGTACGCGCAACTCGAGCAGCTCGACAACGCGTACTGGTTCACCGACGCCTGCGTGTGTAAGGACCAGCCCGAGTCCGCGTACAAGTACCGCGGCATCCGCACCGGCGCCACCCCTGCGCCGGACGGTGCGACGCCGGAGGACTTCGTGATCCCGCGCTTTCGCGACATCGTCGAGCGGTTCCCTGACTTCCCGTTGAACATCGAGATCAAGGGCAACGGCGCCGCCGCCAACGCGGCCGCTGACCAGCTGGTGAAGGAGCTCACCGAGCTCGGCAAGCTCGACGCCGCGGTCGTCACGTCGTTCGACGACACCGTGGTCGCCCACGTGAAGGAGATCGCACCGTCGATCGAACTCACGCCGGGTCTCGACCTGTCCACCAAGTGGGTGCTCGACGGCACGCCCCTTCCGACCGGCATGCGCATCCTGCAGGTGCCGATCGAGTACTCAGGCATCCAGGTGATCACCCCGGAGCTGATCACCAACTCGCACGCGGCCGGCTACGTGATCTGGGTGTGGCCCAACGATCGCAGGGTGGAGAACGCCGACGGCTACCGCTCGCTGCTCGAACAAGGCCTCGACGGCCTCAACATCAACTACCCCGCCACCGGCGTACAAGCCGTCGCCGACTTCATCGACTCCTAGCTCGCGAGCGTGAGTCAGCCGCTCAGGTGACGGTCAGCCAGACAGCGACGAAGTGGGTTGATGCTGCAACGAGCGTGGCGGTGTGCCACGCCTCGTGAAAGCCGAAGACGCCGGGCCGCAGGCGCGGCACCTTGAGGCCGAAACAGATCGCCCCGGCAACGTAGATGAGCCCCGACACGACCGACAGCAGCACCGGAGCGAGGCCGGCGTAGCGGAACAGTGCCGGGAGCACCAGGGCGCACTGGAGGCTGAGCAGGAAGTACAGCGTCGTGCCCAGCGCGTCGCCGTGTTCCCATCGGCCGAGCTTCAGCACGATCCCTGGCAGCGTGGTCAGCCAAATGGTCGCGACGAGCACGTTGCCGGTGCGGGTCGGCATGGCCACCAGTACGAATGGAGTCGCCGAGCCGGAGATGGCGAGGAAGATCGCGGCGTGGTCGAGTCGACGCCACGCGGCTCGGGTGCGCAGGCCGTGCACCCAGCGGTGGTAGGCGACCGACACGCCGAACATCGTGCACATTCCGAGCGCGTAGACGATGCAGCCGATGCGGGCTCTGGTGCCGTCGGCGACGGCAACGAGCGCCGCCATCGCGGGCACGGCGACGAGGAGGGCGATCAGGTGGACGCGCCCGCGCCAGGTGGGTCGCCGGTCGTGGCCGAGTGGGACGTCGAGACCGACGTCGGCCGCGTATCGGGTGCTGAGCGGGGGGTGCGAGCTCCTGATGTGTCGGAGAGTAGCGAGACGCGACGGCCTCCCCGATGATCTCCGAACTAGCGGAACAGGTCGCGCGTTTGGTCGCGCAGCACCGGTGCGATGACGGCGTCGTCGTCGATCTCGAAGTCGAAGCCGCGGATCACACCCACCGGCACGCGCGACACGTTGCCCTTCACGAGCTCGGCAGCACCCGCCAGCTCGTCGGCCGTGCAGATCGCCTGCACCTTGAACTCATGGCCGTGCGGGTCGAGTTGGCCGATGTAACTGAAGATCGGTTGAATGCCGGCGACGCCGATCGCAATGTCGGTCTGACCCTCGCGCCACGCTCGGCCGAAGGTGTCGGAGATGATGACCGCTGCGTCGACCCCACGCGCCCGGAACCCCTCGCGGATGCCGCGTGCTGATGCGTCGGCGTCGAGCGGGAGCAGCACGATCCTGCCGTGCGCACCGCTACTCGACTGGTCGATGCCGCTGTTCGCGCACACGAAGCCGTGGTGCGTCTCGGTGATGAGCACCGGGCCGAGCTGGCGCACGATCCGCTTCGATTCGCGCAGCACCACCTCGGTGACCGCCGGGTCCTTGTCCCACACGAGCGACCACTCGCGAGCGAACTGCGATGGCTCCACGTCGGCGAGCTCCACGAGGCGGCCCTCGGCCTTCGACACGATCTTCGACGTCACCACCACGACGTCGCCGCTCACGATCGGCGAGCCCGCGCCACGCGCGGCGTCGAGGATCATGTCGGCGAGATCGGCGCCCGGCACGATCTCCGGCAGGCCCGGCACCCCGAAGATGGTGAGTGCCATGTCAGGCCGGCAGTCCCGCGAGGAAGTCGAGGATCGCTGCGTTCACCGGCTCGGGGTGGGTGAGGTTGGCTGCATGCGCACCGGGCACCTTCACGACCGGTCCCGAGCCGACCAATCCGGCAGCGAGCGCCTCGCCGTGCGCCATCTCGATCGCGGTGTCATTCACGCCGTGCACGACCAGAGCGGGGACCGTGATCTCCCCAAGACGGTCGGTGATGTCCTCGCGGCCGAGCAGGCACGCGCCCGGCTCGACGATCGACTCATTCGGGCGAGCCTTCCACTTTGCGATCCACCGTTCGTTCTCGACCGGCTCGTCGATGATGATCGACGCCACGATCTGCGCGAGTTCGTCGACCGCGCCCACCGACGCCCACGTGCTGATCATTCCCTCGTACGCCTCGACCTTGTCGGCAGCCTCTGCTCCGGCCTGCGTGTCGAGCAGG
>JBMOFX010000012.1:0-21252 GCA_049318665.1 Ilumatobacteraceae bacterium
TGCCCGGTATGTGCGCTCGTTGCAAGCGCCGAACGCAAAGTCATCCGGGCGTGAGGGCGACGTCACCAGCGCCGCGACGGACCACGAGACCCGCTCGCTAGACACCTTGTTTGCGGGCACGCAGCAAGATCGCGCTCGGGAGCAACGCCGATCGATCAGCGACGGGCATCACCTCGTGCAACACGTCGAGGCGGAAGTTGCTGCGGTCGAGGCTCATGAACAGCTCACCGATGGAGCGAACGTGCGTGCCGTACCGTTGCCGGGCTGAGCCGTTGACATCGAACACTGCGCTCACCGGGTGCGCGAGGCACGCGACGAATACTGCATCGGGGCGCAACACGCGATGCACCTGACGCAGGAGTCGAGGCAGGTCGTCAACGTCGTCGAGCGTGCCGGTGGCGAGCACCAGATCGACCGATCCACTCGTCGCGAATCCGAGATCGGCGAGTTCGCTCTGGTGGCACTCGACTCGCACCTCGGCGTCGGCGGCCGCGCTGCGGAGGTGCGCGATGCGGTCGCCATCGGGATCGACCGCGATCGCCTTCGCGCCGAGCGTCGCCAGCGTGACCGCGTTGGGAGGAATCGTTGCTGGTGTTTCGGCGACACCGAGCTCGAGGGCGCGCTTGCCGGCGACGTCACCGCACAGCCGGTAGTCGCGATCGTCACCTACGCCGTGGCCGTACCAGATGCTCGACATGTCGACAGTGTGTCCGACCTTGGGCTCCGCGCCGCGCATGTCCACGCATCTCCGTGTGTGCACCCGCGCGGGCGCATCATCGGTAGCCTCGGATGACATGTCGACCCCGGGTCCGAGCGGCGCCTTCACGGCCGGTGCCCTGCGCGGTGCAGGCCGCGGCGTGGTCGACCACCGACTGGCTCGTCGACACCTCATCAACGAGTTCCGTCGTGGGCGCTTGCGCCAGCACGAGGTGTGTGATGCGCATCCCGAACTGCTTCGGGCGGCGCGCAACCTCGGTTCCGAGAGTCGAGCGACGTGCCCCATCTGCGAGCAGGCAAAGCTGCGCCTCGTGACCTACGTGTTCGGGTCTCGCCTGCCGTCACACGGTCGGTGCGTGGGCAACGCGAAGGAGATGGCCGCACTCAACGCCCGCTCCGACGATCTCACCGCGTACGTGGTCGAGGCGTGCATCGAGTGCAAGTGGCATCACCTGTTGCGGGTGCTTCCGGTGGGCGGCGTCAAGCGCCGCAAGACCGGCTGACGCCGCGGCCCCCGCAAGACCTAGAACGGGCTGAAGCCGAGGCGGTTCCGAACGGAGATCGCCTCGCCCACGTGTGCGTTGCCGTGGCCGATCACGGGCCACTGCACGAACCAACCCACCGTCTTGCCGGACCACATCCGGTACAGCCAGTCGAACGAGTCGACCGGCAGGTGGGCATGCTGTTCGAGTCGGCGTGCCGCGTCTGGCACGGTGTCGAGCGCCATCGCCGAGAGACCGTCGAGCCAGTTCGCCGACGACTCGAACACCGCGACGGCGAACGCGGTGAGCGCATCGGCGCCCACCAGCGCACTGATCGCAGGATCCTCTCGCTCGGGGAGGCCGACCCCCGGTCCGGTGTCGGCAAGCCCGAGGTCGGCGCGGTGCAGCTCGAACAGCGGCGCGTGGTCGCGGATCGCGGTGGTGAGCGCGAGGTCGTGGTGTCGTGCGAGGTGGAGCACCAACCAGGTGATGCTCGATCCGCCACCGTCGGCCTGCACCTGCCACGACTCGATCGGCACCTGATGCATCACCGACCCGAGGAGCTTGGTGTTGAGGTCGGCGTGGGAGTCGAGCAGCCAGGTGCGGAGGTCCATCGCACCTGACCGTAGTGGCGCCGCTGATTAGGGTGACCGTCGTGAAGCTCGCAAACGTCAACGGCCGGTCGTCGATCATCGTGGACGGAGGTGTCCTCGATGTCGAGCGCGCATCCGGCGGTCGTTTCGGCAGCGATCTCCCCGGTCTGTTCGATCGGTGGGACGAGTTCGTCATGTGGGCGCCGTCCGCAACGGGCACCACCGAGCCGCTCGACGAGAGCACGCTCGGCGCGC
Organism: Ilumatobacteraceae bacterium; assembly: GCA_049318665.1. Classification (GTDB taxonomy): domain Bacteria; phylum Actinomycetota; class Acidimicrobiia; order Acidimicrobiales; family Ilumatobacteraceae; genus VFMC01. The sequence goes on from JBMOFX010000012.1 coordinate 2,048, forward strand.
CCTCGCCCACCCCCCGCCAAGTGTTCGCGATCGGGCTCAACTACGCCGCGCACGCGGCCGAGTCGGGGGCAGAACTGCCGAAGGTGCCGGCCGTGTTCACCAAGTTCCCGGCGTCGCTCGGCGGGCCGTTCGAGCCGATCGAGTTGAGCGGATCGATGGTCGACTGGGAGGTCGAGTTGGTCGCCGTCGTCGGCCGCCGCGCCGATCGTGTCGCCGAGGCCGACGGTTGGGCACACGTGGCGGGTCTCTGCGTTGGTCAGGACGTGTCGGATCGACTCGTCCAGTTCGCGGCCGGCAGCCAGTTCTCGCTGGGCAAGTCGTATCGGTCGTACGGTCCGACGGGGCCGTGGCTGGTGACGCCCGACGAGTTCGCCGATCCCGACAACCTCGCGCTCGGCTGCTCGCTCGACGGTGAAGTCGTGCAGGACTCGCGCACCAACGATCTCGTGTTCGGCGTGGCCCGTCTCATCGCCGAGCTCTCGGCGGTGGTGCCGCTGCTGCCGGGCGATCTCATCTTCACCGGTACGCCCGCGGGCATCGGCGCCATGCGCACCCCCGCCAGGTTCCTCGCGGCGGGCCAGGTGCTCGAGAGCTGGATCGAAGGGATCGGCACGATCCGCAACCACGTCGTCGCCGGCTGACCCACGCTCACCGCGGGGCCGCGTCACACCCGCGGCGTACAACGGGTGCCATGTCAGTGATCAGCCGTTACGCTCACCGGGTCATATTCACCCTGCCCCGCCTCAGGGGCCCCGAGCTGCAGGAACAGCATCGGGTCCGAAGGGAGGTTCCACACGCATGACGCGTGCTTACGAACTCATGGTCATCATCGATGGTGACCTCGACGACACCGCAGCCCGCGCGTGGATCAAGTCGATCACCGACTCGATCACCAGCGTCGGTGGCACGGTGCACGGCAAGCCCGACTGGTGGGGCCGTCGCCAGTACGCCTACCCGATCAACAAGAAGGAATACGGCTACTACGTCGTGTTCAACCTGTTGGCCACGGGTGGCGCTCTCGACGAGCTCGAGCGCTCGTTCCGCATCGCTGACGACATCGTCCGCCACAAGCTCATCCGTCTGCCAGATGCCGAGGCCGAGCGCCGCGGCCTGGTCGAGTCCGCTGCCTGACCGGTAGCGGATCCACACAGGAGGCTCACCATGGCCGATAACACCGTCACCGTCGTCGGAAACATCACCCGCGACCCCGAGCTCCGGTTCACCGCCGGCGGCAAGGGCATTGCCAGCTTTGGCCTCGCCGTCAACCGCCGCTACCAGGTCAATGGTGAGTGGCAAGAGAAGGTGTCGTTCTTCAACATCTCGGCCTGGGACCAGCTCGGCGAAAACGTCGCCTCGTCGCTCACCAAGGGATCCCGCGTCATCGTGACCGGTCGTCTTGAGCAGCGTGAGTACGAGACGCAGCAAGGCGAGAAGCGCAACGTCGTCGAGATCGTCGCCGACGAGGTTGGTCCGAGCCTTCGTTGGGCAACCGCGTCGGTCGAGCGCACGCAGCGCACGACTGCAGAAGGCGGCGGGCAGGGTGGCGGCGGTAGCCGTCAGAACTCTGGCTCCGGCTCCTCCGGCGGGGGTCGCCCCGCTGATCCTGTGTACGGCGACGAAGAGCCGTTCTGATCGAACCACCATCGTTCCCCATCGTTTCGAACTGAGAGACCTATGACCAGCAAGAAGAACAAGGCTCGTGCACCGCGCGAGACCAACCCCAAGAAGTTCAAGAAGAAGACGAGCGTCCTCATCACCGACAAGGTCGAGTTCGTCGACTACAAGGACGTCAACCTTCTCCAGCGTTTCGTGAGCGACCGCTCCAAGATCCGCAACCGCCGGGTCACCGGCAACGATGTCCAGCAGCAGCGTGACATCGCCAACGCGGTGAAGAACGCTCGCGAGATGGCACTCCTGCCCTACACCAAGCGCGTGTCGCAGACCCGTACGGGTCGCCCCTCGCGTGACGGTGACGATCGTCGTGAGCGTGGCCCGCGTCGTGACGAGGCGGCCAACACCGATACCGAAGCAGTGCTCGAGACGACGACCGACGAGTCGACCGACGACCTGATGACCGAGGAGGTGGACGCCTGATGAAGGTGATCCTCCGCACCGATCTGCAGGGCGTTGGCAAGCGCGGCGACGTCATCGACGTGGCCGACGGCTACGCCCGCAACTTCCTGCTCCCGCAGGGCAAGGCACTGAAGGCGACCGACGGCGCCGCCAGCCAGGCGAAGGCCATGCGCCGCGCGCGTGACCTCCGTGACGCCGCCGACCGCGAGTCGGCACAGACGATCGCCTCGGCGCTCGTGGCTCGCACCATCACCATCACGGCCAAGGCCGGCGCCGAAGGCAAGTTGTTCGGTTCGGTCACCACGAGTGATATTGCCCAGGCGATCCACGCCCAGGCCAACATCTCGATCGACCGCAAGAAGCTCCACGTCGACCAGATCAAGACGCTCGGCACGTACTCGGTTGCAGTGAAGCTGCACTCCGACGTCGAGTTCCCGGTCAACGTCGAAGTCGTCAAAGCCTGAGCTCCGACGCCCGCACCAATGGTGCGGGCGTCCACAGCTCCCGTCGGTACGTCGCCGACTGCATACACCCCCGTTTCCTCCCCCGCTTTGGCGCGCATCTCCGCAGGTCATTCACCGGGGCGCCTGCCGCCACCCGTCGACCGGGGGATGCCGTCGATCCACAGGGCGCGACAGTTGTCCCCAGGTACCTCACAGGTAGTTGGCACTAGCGATCCACATGTTGCAGCGACGAAGGTAGACAGCCCATGGCGCAACGAGACGACGAACGAAACGACCGCAAGAGCCAGCCGAGGCGTTCGGCCGGGCGTGTCCCCCCGCACAACCTCCATGCCGAGGAAAGCCTGCTCGGTGCTTTGCTGCTGTCACGCGACGTGGTCGGGCAGGTTGCCGAGGCCGGCCTGCAGATCGACCACTTCTACAAGCCGGCCCACCAGCACGTCTATGCCTCGATCCGCGGGTTGATGGCCTCCGGTCAGCCGGTCGATGTGGTCACCGTGGCCGATGAGCTGCGCCGCAATGGGTTGCTCGAGGAGATCGGTGGCGCGGCGTTCCTGATGGAACTGCAGAACGCGACGCCCGCGATCTCGAACGCCAACCGCTACTCCAAGATCGTCCAGGACACGGCGGTACTGCGCCGGATGATCGCCGTGGCGAGCGACATCGCCGAACTCGCCTACACCGAGCCCGACGACGTCACCAAGGCCCTCGATGAGGCCGAGACGAAGATGTTCGAGGTGGCCGAAGACCGAGTGATCGACTCCACTCGGGCGCTGGGCGACCTCCTCACCGTGGCGATGGACCGGTTGCAGGAGACCTACGACCGCGGTGATTCGATCACCGGCACGGCGACCGGGTTCAACGACCTCGACGAAATCCTGTCGGGCCTCCAGCCGTCGACGCTCAACATCGTCGGCGCCAGGCCCGCCATGGGAAAGACCGCCTTCGGGCTCGGCATCGCGACGCACGTGGCGATGACGGCCAAGAAGCCGGTGCTGTTCTTCTCGCTCGAAATGGGGCACGCCGAGCTCACCCAGCGCATCTTGGGGAGCGAGGCACGCGTCGACTCCCAGAAGCTCCGCACCGGCCGTCTCATCGACAGCGACTGGACCAAGATCGGCAAGGCGATCAACCGCCTCGAGGTGCCGTTGCTGCTCGACGACAACCCCCGTGTCACCGTGATGGAGATCCGGGCCAAGGCACGACGGATGAAGGCTCGCTACGGCGGCCTCGCGCTCATCGTCATCGACTACCTCCAGCTCATGAGCGGGTCGACGTCGTCGGAGAACCGTCAGCTCGAGGTGAGCGAGATCAGTCGAGGCCTGAAGATCCTCGCCCGTGAGCTCGAGGTGCCGATCATCGCCCTCAGCCAGCTGAGCCGAAACCTCGAGAGCCGCGGCGACAAGCGCCCAATGCTGGCCGACCTTCGTGAATCCGGTTCGCTCGAACAGGACGCCGACGTGGTGATGTTCCTCTACCGCGACGAGATCTACAACCGGGAGTCACCCGACAAGGGTGCGGCCGAAGTGATCATCGCGAAGCACCGCTCCGGCCCGACCGGGTTGGTGCGGCTCGTGTTCAACGGCGCCTACACCCGCTTCGACAACGCGGCACGCGGCCTGAACTGACCTTTGTCACAATGAGTCGATGAGCGTTCACACGTCCATCGACGGACCCGTCTTCGTCGTCACCATCGACCGCCCCGAGGTGCGCAACGCCGTCGACGGGCCGACTGCCTCGCGGCTCGCCGAGGCCTTCCGTGCTTTCGCCGCAGACGACGACCTTCTCGTTGCGGTGCTCACCGGGGCCGCTGGCACGTTCTGCTCCGGTGCCGACCTGGGCGCGATCGCGGATGGTCGTGGGAACCGCGTCGATACCGACATCAGCGTCGACGGGCCGATGGGAGTGAGCCGGATGTCGCTCGACAAGCCGGTGATCGCTGCGGTCGAGGGCTACGCAGTGGCCGGTGGCCTCGAGCTCGCCGTGTGGTGCGACCTTCGGGTCGCCGCGAGCGACGCAGTGTTCGGTGTCTACTGCCGCCGGTGGGGAGTGCCGCTCGTCGACGGCGGCACCGTGCGCCTCCCGCGACTGATCGGCCACTCGCATGCGATGGACCTGATCCTCACCGGTCGCGGTGTGTCCGGCGAGGAGGCGGTGCGGATGGGTCTGGTGAACCGCTCGGTCGAGCCGGGGGGTGCGCTCACCGCTGCGGTGGAGCTGGCACACGAACTGGCTCGCCTGCCGCAGCGTTGCCTGCGTTCCGATCGCCGGTCGGCCATCGATCAGTGGAGCCTCGGCGAGGCCGACGCGATTGCGCACGAGACCCGACTCGGTCTGGTCACCATCAGATCCGGCGAGACCCGTGACGGCGCCGCACGATTTGCCGACGGCGCCGGCCGCCACGGCACCCGCCCCTGACGGCTTCGATCGGTGAGGTTCAGCCCGGGTGGGCCGGTTGGAACCTCACGGACTGGTCTGCAGCACGGAGTCGGCGGTGAGCGGCATGTGGACGGTCACCTTGGGCTCGTGGCGGTCGAAGTCGGCGGTGCTGGCACGCAGGATCTCCTCGGCGCGGCCGCGTTCGTCGGCGGTGAAGTCGCGGACGGTGTGGCAGAACTCGACCATGTTGTCGCTCGGGTCCTTGATGTAGATGCTCACGCAGAAGTCGTGGTCGATCTCGAGCACCGTGTGGCCGTGGCTGCGCCAGCGATCGCGGTGCCGTTCGAGATCGGCGTAGGTGGGGGCGTCGAACGCGATGTGGTTGACCCACCAGGGCAGACCTGCCGCAGCGTTGATGTCGACGGGGAAGTCGGTGCCGATCTGGCTGTCGTGGATCTCCCAGAACGCGATCATCCCGCTGTCCGCCGAACCACCGACGGCACCGCTGGTGTCGTAGAAGAAGTGCTTGCTCCACCCGCCGTGGTCGCCCGGCGTGGGGGAGACGTTGACCTTCACGAGCTCGAAGCCCATGACCTCGGTGTAGAAGCGGTGCGTGGCCGCCGTATCACGGGTGGCGAGTGCGACGTGGTGGAACCCCATGGCAAGAGTCTCGCGCGGTCCAACGTGCCCGCCGGTGTCGTGTGCAGGCACACTGAGCGCCGTGTTCGCAGCGGAAACCCTCTTCTTCGGTGACGATCTGATCGTGTGGATCCTGTTGGCGCTCGGTGGCGCGCTGTTCGCGGGCAACGTGCTCGCGTTGGTTCGGCCACCCGAGCGGCCTCGCGACGACAACGATCTGGAACGCGCTCCGCGCGTTCGGTCGATCCTGATGGCGGGTATCGGTTTCGTGGTGTTGGTCGTGGCCCTCGCGTCGCTCGTGGCCTGACGTCATGCGCATCGTTTCGCTCGTCCCCTCCGCAACCGAGATCGCATTCGCGCTCGGTCTCGGTGACGACGTGGTCGGCGTGACCTTCGAGTGTGACTTCCCGCCCGACCCGCGCGTCGGACGCGCGATCGTCGTCGGTGGGCTCGACACCCACGGTCTCGACGCGGCGGCCATCGACGCGCTAGTGCGCCAACAACTCGCTGAGGGTGCGCTGCTCTACACGCTCGACGCCGATCTGTTTCGTTCGCTCGAGGCGGACGTGGTGTTGACGCAAGACCTGTGTCGTGTGTGCGCACTCCCCAGCGATCAGCTCGACGACGCGATGGCCCAACTGGGTTGCCGCGCCGATGTGGTCACGCTCGATCCGCACACCGTCGATGAGGTGTTGGCGACGATCGCGTCCGTGGGTGCCGCGACCGGCACCGATGAGATTGCCAGCGCGTTGATCGCCTCGCTCCGGGTGCGACTCGACCGGGTGCGCGCCGCGGTCGCCGGCAGGGAGCGGCCGCGGGTGTTCGTGCTCGAGTGGCCCGACCCGCCGTTCGTCGCCGGCCACTGGGTGCCTGAGCTCGTCGACTTGGCTGGCGGCGAGGCCGTACTCGCGGTGCCGGGTGGCCGGAGTGTCCCGACGACATGGGCGGACGTCGCCGCCGCAGAGCCGGACGTCGTGGTGGTGTCGTCGTGCGGATTCGACGTCGATGGATCAGCCACTCACGCAGAGGCGGCGCTGTCGCACCTTCCGCCCGACGTGCCGGTGTGGGCGATCGACGCCAACGGCTTGATGGTTCGACCGGGGCCGCGGATCGTCGATGGTGTCGAGACGCTGGCGGCGATGCTGCACGGGATCGGTGAGATCGAGACCGGTCGGGCGCGTCGCGTTCGCTGAGGTGTCGGACCCGGTCTTCAGCCGTGCTACTTTCCCGGCTGTGCGGGCACTCATCTCTCTCGGTTTCCATCTCCTCGCCAACGCCGTTGGGCTGCTGGTCGCGGCTCTGTTGCTCGACGACTTCAGCATCGAAGTGACGCCATTCATCTTCGTGGTCGCGGCGTTCACCTTGGTGGAGGTCGTGCTCGGACCGTTGATCACCAAGACGGCATTGAAGAGCGCTCCCGCACTGCTCGGTGGCATCGCCCTGGTGACGACGTTCGTCGGTCTGTTCATCACCAACCTCCTCTTCGACAGCCTCACGATCACGGGGTTGAGCACGTGGCTCCTCGCGGTGCTCATCGTGTGGGTGGCATCGCTGCTGGCGGCGATCGTTCTGCCCGCGCTGCTGGTGAAGAAGGGCGTTCAGAACGCCCGGGCCAACTGATTTCTTGCCAGTTACGACGCCGTCACCGGGCGTAGGCTTCCCACATGCCGCAAGTGCCCGAACTCGCCATCTTGCTCGTCGTGGTGCTCGTCCTGTTCGGCGGGTCGAAGCTCCCGCAGTTGGCCCGCAATCTCGGCCAGGCCCAGCAGGAGTTCAAGAAGGGTCTCGGCGACGGCCAGAAGGCGCCGGCCGCGGAGCCAGCGCCAGACCCGTCGATGTCTGCGGACACGTCGGCCGCTGCGAGCCCCGACGTGGCGTCGGCTCCGACGCTCCTCCCGCCGCCGTCACCCTGACGGATCGCGGCTGCGGTGGTCAGCCGCCGTACGTGCCCTGACAACTCTCGTCGAGGTACCCGGTGATCCGATCGGTCGCTTCCGTCACCTCAGGCTCTTGCAGCTTGGCCGACGCGGCTTCCAAACCCTCGGCATCGGTCATCGACAACGACCTCACGGTCTCCGCCCACTCGCGGTAGGCGCCGGTCAACGTGTCGAAGTCCTGCTGCATCCGCTCGGGCAACTTGTCCCGGTACTGCTCGGCGTCGGCGAGGTACTTGTTGAGCTGCGTGTCGTCGATGGGGGATCCCGTGAACGAACTCATGGGAATGGCGAACACGGAAGAGAACGCAACCGCGACGGCCGCGCACTCGTCGAGCGCCCCCAGGTCGCCAGGCGAGATGTCGCCGGATGACGTGTCGCCGGATGACGTGTCGCCAGATGACGTGTCGCCGGATGACGTGTCGTCACCGCTGGCGGTCGTGTTGTCCACTTGCTCGGAACCGCTGTCATTCGATGATGACTGGTCGGCGTTGCGCCAACAGGAAACGTCGGTACCGGCCCGACACACGAACCGGCTTCGCAGCCGCAGAGTGGCGATGAGAGCAGCTCACGTCGCCAGGTTCGACAGCTCCGCTTCGCAGCGCGCCACATCCAGGGGCTGACCGGCGGTACGAAAGCCGCGCAGTGCCGAACTGAAGTGCGCCTCGGCCGCAACCCGGTCGCCCTGGGCATGGAAACGATGGCCGCGGACTTCATCGAGGGCGGCGTACCACGCCGGGAGTTGCATGACGACGTCGGCGAGCCATTGACAAGATGCCTCGTACGCGGCCAGACGATCTAGCTGGCCGGCCTTCGCGAGGGCGATTGCGGCTGGCACGGAGAGCGTGATGCGACAACCCGGGCACGTTTCGAGGGGACCGCAGACCATTTCCTCCGCCTCGTCCACCGCGGCGAGCGCTGCGGCGGGATCTACAGCGAGGGTGATGCGCGTGCCGTAGATGCGATCGAGGAGGTGGAATCCGACGTCGCTTTCCCTGGCAACCGCGAGCGACTCGTCCAACAGACGATGCGCGCCACGGAGATCACCGCGTGTCGCAGCCAGTTCAGCGAGACGCTGCAGCGAGAACGCTTCGCCCGTTGCGGCTCCCATCGCGTGGTGCATGTCCCGTCCGCGCGTCAGGTCCCGGCCGGCTTCGTCGAGGCGACCAGACAGGAGCTCGGCTTCACCGCGCAACGTCGTGGCGAACGCATGACCGCGAGCCGCACCGAGACGCTCGGCTTCCTTGGCGAAGGCATCGGCCCATCGGATGACGTCCTCATAGGGCCGTGATCCGTACAGCAGTCGTTGCGTGATGCACAGCTGACCGTCGAACACCGACGCCGCCAAACGCGGCAGGGACCCGGTGTCGTGCAAATCGGTCCCGAGGCTGGTGCGCAACTCGCCTTGCGCATGGGCAGCACCGGCCTGGGCCCACGACGCCACGACGATCGCGGCCGGATCGCCGGCGCGCAGTGCGAGCTGACGGCCTTCGGCCGCGAGCCGCGCACCGATTGCGGGGTCGGCGTGTCCCATCAACCCCGCGCCGCAATACGCCAAGGCCTTGGCCAGTTGCGATTCGAGCCGTTTCGGATCGGCCCCTTCCACGACGCGCATGCCGCCAGCCGGGTCGCCGAGCTTCACCATGGCAAGCGACTGGAGGGGTCGCAGCTCGTGCACTTCCTCAGCGGAGGCGACTCTGGCCGCATCGTCATACGCTGCGATGGCGCGGGAGTCGCCCATCGCATCGAGGGCCCCGGCCCGTCGGCGCAGTGCCTCGGCATGGTCCGGATCGTGCTCGAGCACACGGTCAAGATGTTCCACCGCGGCGGGGTACCCACCGAGGCCGACTGCGTCGTCTGCCGCTCGCAACAACCATTCCACGGCACGGTCAGGTCGGCCTCCTTCGAGCCAATGGTGCGCGACGGCGCCAGGACGCGCGCCCAGTTCGGCCAACCGACGCGCCGCGTCGCGGTGCACGGCCACAGCATGATGCGGGGGCAGCTGATCGGAGAGTGCGCGCCGCACGAGTTCGTGGCGGAATCGGTACTGGCCTTGGTGCGCGACCAGCACATCGGCGGCCATGGCGGCGTCGAGCAGCCGGGTCAGTTCATCGTCGGGACAGCCGGTGATGGCGACGACCGAGGCGAGGTCGAGCGGGCCGGCGATGAGTGAGAGTCGGCGGAGCCATGCGACGACGTCGTCGTCGAAATCGAGAAAGCGGCGACCGATCGCCTCGGGGAGTGATGCGTGCAGTTCACGTCCGACCTGGCCCGCCCGACACAGCTCCGTCGCGAAGAACGCGTTTCCCTCGGAGGCGGTGGCGAGCGCGGCGATCGCGGCGTCATCAGCCGGTGCGCCGAGTGAGATCGCAAGCGACCTGAGGGCGTCGCGGTTCAGTGGCCCGAGTTCGATGGTTGTTGGCACGCCATGGCGCTCGGCACGCGTGATTGCTCGGTGCACCCCTGGGCCTGCCGCCTCGGCCCGGTAGGAGAACACGACGACCGCTCCTCCCTCGGCGCGTTCGGTCAACTGCGCCAACACCCCCAGCGAGCTGTCGTCGGCGCGGTGTGCGTCATCCACGACGATCACCACTTGCGTCCCTGCCGCCTCGATCATCTGCTGTACGGCGCCCAGCATCTGATGTCGAGTGAAGGACACGCCCGCAACATCGACTGCTTGCGCGACAGGTGTCAACCGCGCCAGAACGCTCAGCGCCCGGTCGTTCAGGCGCTCCGCTACCGAAGGGATGCGGAGGAGCAGTTCTTCCACGACCGAGGCGAGCGTGGCGAAGGCATCTTCGGGCTCGTCGGCGAGAACGCTGGCGACGATGCCCCCGGCAGCTCGGTGTCGATTGACGAACGAGCCGACGAACGACGACTTACCGATGCCGGCCGGGCCGTGCACGAGCACGAGCGCGCTGTGCTGCGATCTGCGGAGCAACGCATCGAGGGTCGCCAGTTCGTGCTCGCGGCCGACGATGTACGGCGCGGCCGGGACCAGCCCATCGAGCGATGTGTTGTACAGCTCCTCCGTCGCGGGCTGTGGCAGTACACCGAGCTCGATCGACAGCGCGGCGCGCAGGCGTCCGTACACCGCGATCGCGCGGTGACGCCGACCGTCATCGAGCGCCGCACGCATCACCTCCCGAGCCGCCGTCTCGTCCAACGGGTCCGACTCGAGCACGCGGTCCCACTGACCGCCGACACGCAGAAGATCGAGGTAGCGAGCAGCAAGCACCTGCCGCGGCTCGTCCGCCCACGCCTCGTAGCGGGAGCCCGGCAACAGCTCACCGGTGTAGAGAAGCGCTGTCTCGCGCGCCTTTCCCGCATCGCTGAGGCGGAGCGATTCGTCGGCAGCCTCCAAGAACTCGTCGACATCGGTGCTCACGGAACAGCCAGGAAACAGTGCCACGTTCTGTTGCTGTAGGACGACTGCCTCCGGGTGCCCCAGCGCTTGACGAGCGTGATGCGCCGCCTTCCGCAGGTTGGCACCGCCGGCCAACATGTCGAGCTGCGGCCACAGTGCGTCCATCACCTGGTCGCGCGTCAGTCGACGACCGGGCGACAGTGCCAACAGCTGCACCAGCTCCGCGGCGCGGCGGGTCGGAAAGCGCGTCACGGCAACTCCATCGTCGACCGTCAACTCGAAACCACCGAGCAGGCGGATCCGCACGTTCCGGGTCGTCATCTGCATCTGCCTTCCGTTCGCGTCGCCACTTGCGCCCACACCCCACTCTGACCCAGTTGACGAACTCACCCGACATCCGACCGACATGTCAACGAACGTCCGTCGGCGACCCATGCCAACAGCCCACCATCGAGGTGGGCGACATCTGAGTAGCCCAACGAGTACAGGACATGCACGACGAGCGCCGATCGCGCACCCGTATCGCAGACCACGACCACTCGTCGCTGCGGGTCAAGGACCAAGCGGTGCTCAGGTCGACCGGGATCGGCCACAAGCTCCATGGTGCCCCGGGGCACGTTGATCGCCCCGTCGATGGTGCCCCCGCCCAACTCTTCGGGTTCTCGTACGTCGACCAGCACCACGTCACCTTCGTCCAACTCCGCAGCGAGTTCGGCGGGTCGAAGGTTCTCCGCGACAGCACGGGCCAGTCGGACCTGGATGTCGATGTGTCGGACCCTGGGATCGTCAGTCATGCACCCGATCGTGACCATTGCAGCGTTCCCAGGCCGTTCCCTGGCCGTTCTCGTCCGACCGGACACCGGGAACGTCTTGGGAACGCGCCGAGGCGCACCATCTCCGAGAGATGGCGCATCCGGCGCCAACGACACGAGGGAGCAACCATGACCATCACACCGAGTTCCGACGTCGCCACCGAGCCAGCGAGCTTGTTCGACCGCATCGGCGGTCGCGCCGGCTTGGAGAAGATCGTGCCGGACGTGGTCCGACTGCACATGGAGAACCCGATCTGCGGCGAGCGGTTCCGCAACGCCAAGAAGCCGCCGGCGGAGTTGGCTCGGCTGGCGATCGAGTTCTTCGCCACCGGTCTGAGCGGGAACCCGACCTACGACGGCCTGTCCATGCCGGACGCACACGCCGGGATGGGCGTCAGCGAAGCCGAGTACATCGCCGTCCTCGACGACATCCTCGAAGCGCTGCAACAGCACGGCATCGGCCAGCAGGAACAGGCCGAACTGCTCTACATCGCATACGGCATGAAGTCGGAGATCCTGGCGAAATGAGCACCGACACACACACCCAGCAGACGGTCGCCTCCCTCACTCCGGTGGAGTTTGCGGCAGCGGCGGACGACCCTCGCACCGTCGTCGTGGATCTCCGTGAAGCCGATGAACGCGTTTCGTACGGCAGCATCGCCCATGCCGTCCACGTGCCGCGCGGTCTGCTCGAGTTCCGGGCCGACCCGACCAGCGCAGAACACGACGAGCGACTTCGACCGGACGCCCGGGTGTTGCTGTATTGCGGCGACGGCGCGCGCTCGACGCTGGCCGGCATGTCGCTGCTCACACTCGGCTACACCGACGTGGCCCAACTCGACGGCGGCCTCGTCGCGTGGAACGCAGCCAGGCTTCCGGTCGTCGGACGGATGCCCTCGCCATACTGACCACATCGTTCACGGATGTGGAGACGGGGAGCGGGTGACGGGAATCGAACCCGCGTTCTCAGCTTGGGAAGCTGATGTTCTGCCTCTGAACTACACCCGCGCGGGGCGCCGAGCGGCGCTCACGACCCCGACAGAGTAGCGTCACCCGACGTGATCGCTGTCGCCCACTCAGCGCTCAACCTGCAGCCGCGTCGTGCCGATCACTCTCACGTGACCGTCCGCCCATTGAAGCTGATCCTGGCCCTCGCACTCGTGCTCGCCGGGTTGCAATGGGTGATCAACTCCAACCAGATGTCGGGGGCGGTCGTGATGAGTCTGAGCGGCACGCATGGCATCCACACGAACGACTGGTTGACCTTGGTGCTGTGGGCTGCGGCGATCGTCGTGGTGATGCCACCTCGCACGATCGCTCGGCTCATTCCTCGTCGCGCCTGAGGCGTCGGCCGCGGTGCCGCGACCGCGGTGCAACTAGGTTGGCGGCGTGATCCTCTCCGACCGATCGTTGCGCGAGCAGATCGCCGCTGGCCGCATCGTCATCGACCCGTTCGACGAACGTTGTATCCAGCCATCGTCCATCGACGTGAAGATCGGCAACCTCTTCCGAGTCTTCCGCAACCACACGTCTGCCGTCATCGACGTGAAGGAACGCCAGGAAGACCTGACGGAACTGGTGACCATCCCCGAAGACGGCGTGTTCATGCTCCACCCCGGCGAGTTCGTGTTGGGGAGCACACTCGAGCGGGTTGGGGTGCCCGTTGATCTGGTGGCACGCATCGACGGCAAGTCGAGCCTCGGGCGTCTCGGCTTGATCATCCACTCGACCGCCGGGTTCATCGACCCCGGTTTCGATGGCCACATCACCCTCGAGCTCACCAACATCGCGACGTTGCCGATCACGCTCTACCCGGGCATGAAGGTCGGCCAAGTGAGCTTCATGGCGATGACCACGCCCGCCGACCACCCCTACGGGAGCGGCGCTCGCGGCTCCAAGTACCAGGGTCAGCGCGGGCCCACGCCCAGTCGGTATTGGGAGAACTTCGAAGAGGGCTGAACTGTCCGGGCCGGTTCCGCGGGCGCACGCGCGAGATTTCTTACTACAGTCCGACGGAGTACGGGCCGGTCCTCGTCCCGGCCGATCGAGAGGTGGGGGATATGGGGCGCGTTCGGGTCGGAGTGACAGTGGGTGCGGCCGTCTGCGTTCTTGCGGTCACCGGGTGCGGCGGGGGGTCGTCGGGGGACTCTGAGGCATCGCTGATGGACTACAGGCAGAGCCCGCTGGCAAAGCTGCTGGGCTTCGACATTTCCACCGCGGAGCAACGCGAGCAGTCGCTCAAGATGGAGCAACTGACAGCGGAATGCATGAAGCAAGAGGGCTGGGAGTACAAGCCGGCCACGACGCCGCCATCGATGAACGCATTCTCCGATGAGTACGAGGAGCAGCTTGCCGACCCCGTCGCGTACGGCGAGAAGTACGGCTACGGCGTGGTCCGCGGGTACGAACTGCAGGAGCAGACGAACGGCGACGGCGGCGAGCAATACACCGACCCGAACGCCGACTACGTGTCCAGCCTGTCGGAGGACGAGAGCACCGCGTACTACGAGGCGCTGTACGGCAAGCAGTCCAGCGAGCCGATGGGTGAAGACGAGGAGTACGTCCCGCCGCCGGTCGAAGAGCAGGGTTGTTACGGTAAGGCGAACGCGGAGGTGTCCGGCGGCGTCTTCAGTAATCCGGACCTCATGAAGCGGCTCAACGACTCGTTCGACCAGACGACGAGTGACCCCGAGTACAAGGCGGCGATCAAGGCGTGGGTGACCTGCATGGGTGAGGCCGACTCGAGCTACGAGTGGGCGACTCCCGAGGACGTCTCCAGCGAGCTGTACAACCGACTGTCGGAGGCGCAGGGATACCCCGTCACCGTTGACGAAGAGGGCAACACCTTCTCCGAGTCGATCTCGGAGGAGGACGGACCCCCCGTGGTCGATGAGGCGGCGATCGAGCAGCTGCGCGAGGACGAGATCCGGATCTGGGCCGACGATCATCGTTGCCAGGTCGACGCAAAGATCCTCCAGGTCCAGCGCGACATCGAGCAGCGCATCGCCGACGACATCGCGGCCGACTTCCCCGAACTCGTCAAGCAACCGTGATGAGCGACGTCGACCCGGCCGCCACCGACGTCGCCGTGTCGGCGTCGAGCACCCGGGGCGGCAACCGACGCACGCGGATGGCGATCGGCGTCCTCCTCGTCGCAGTGATCGCCGCTGGGGTGGGCGTCCTCGTCGGGCGGCAACTCCAGTCACCGGCCGATGCCGCGGCGTCGGCCAAGGCACCCACCCCGTCGCGGATCACCGTGCCCGTCGAGAAGCGCAAGCTGGTGGCCAAGCTCATCGCCAACGGCGACGTGCAGTACACCGAGCCCACGTCGCTCCGGCTCGCCGGAGCGGTCGGGGCCAGCGCCGGTGCCGCCCAGATCGTCACCAAGGCTCCGGTCGTCGACCAGCCGATCGAAGAAGGCGACGTGGTGATGGAGGTCTCCGGGCGTCCGATTTTCGTGTTCCAAGGAGCGCTCCCCACCTTCCGCGGGATCGAGCCGGGAAGCACCGGGCCCGACGTGCAACAACTCGAGGAAGCACTGGCTCGCCTGGGCGTGTTCGACGCGACGCCCGACACCACCTACGACGAGACGACCGAGACGGCCATCGACCGGCTGTACTACGAGGCGGGATATCCGAGCGAGGGGGCGTCGCCCGAGCAGCAGACGCAGCAGCGCGCCGCACAGAAGTCAGTCGCCGATGCAAACAAGGCGCTCGGGGCCGCCCAGCAAGAACTGGCTTCGGGTGGTCAGACCCTCACGGCCGCACAACGTCTGGCTGCCGAGCAACAACGCCAGGCGGCTCGCGATGCCGTCCCGGCAGCACAGACGAGCGCTGCGCGGCGCAACGCCGACGCGCAGGCGGCCGTCACGTCGGCCACGGCCACACGCGATCTCGCCTTGACATCACGCAACGCCGCGAAGGCGGCGAAGGACGCAGCGAGTGCACCCGGTGCGGTGAACCCCGACACGGGCGTGCCCTTCACCGCGCTCGAGTTGGCTGCGCTCAGCGACGTACTCACCACACGTGAGACGGCACTCATCGAGGCCGAGGCTGCGCTCCGGACCGCGACAAGTACAAGAGATCAGACCGCCACCGACGCGGCGAAGGAGGTCAAGGCGGCTCAAGAGGCCGCTGACCTCGCCGAGCTGCAGTACGCCGACGCGGTGGCGCCGAAGGACGTGCGGATCCTGCAGGCGAACGTGAGGACAGCGCAGGAAGCGGTGGCGCAGGCCAACCGCGACCTCGCGACGATCCAAACGGCGATCGGCACCAAGGTGCCGGTGGGTGAGATCCTGTACCTCCCGACGCTGCCCACCACGATCACGCAGGTTGACGCGGTCGCCGGCAAGGCTCCGGCCGACCCGTTCGCCACCGCCTCCGGCACCGACACCACGATCCAAGGGCGGATCTCGGCGTCGGACGCCGACCTCGTCACGGTCCCGTCGAACGTCGACATCGCGCTACGCGACGCCGGCATCACCACCACCGGCACACTGACCTCGATCGAGAAGCCGAAAGACACGCAGGGCAGTGATCCGAACGGTGGCGGGTTCGGCGGTGGTGGTGGATCGAGCGACGGCGCTGGCCGACTCGTGGTCGTGATCACCCCCGACGATCCGGCGGCAATCGCGAACTTCGTCGGGTTCTCCGCGCGGATCACGATCACGGTGTCGTCGACGGACGCCGAAGTGCTTGCGGTTCCCGTCGCCGCCGTCTCCATGGGTGGTAACGGTGAGTCGCGGGTCGAGGTGGAGCGATCCGAAGGTACCGAGCCGGGCGCGACCGAGATGGTCGAGGTGACGGTTGGGTTGAGCGCCGACGGGTACGTGGAGATCACGCCGATCGGTGCCGGCACCCTCGCCGAGGGCGACCGAGTCGTGGTGGGCCGGGCGCGGGATCCGGAATCATGACCGCCACCGACCCGGTGGTGGTGTTGGACGACGTATCACGCGTGTTCGATTCGGACCCGCCCGTGGAGGCCTTGAAGCACGTGCGCCTCACCGTCGAGCGCGGCGACCATCTCGCGATCGTCGGCCCCAGCGGATCAGGGAAATCGACGTTGCTCAACGTCCTCGGCTTGCTCGACCGGCCGACGGACGGGCGCTACCTGCTCGACGGCATCGACACTGCGGGGCTGTCCGACTCCGGTCGCGCCGCCGAGCGCGGCCGACGGATCGGTTTCGTGTTCCAGAGTTTCCACCTGCTCTCCTACCGATCGGTGGAAGAGAACGTCATGTTGTCGGAGCTGTATCTCGGGACGCCGCGCAAGGAGCGCCGACGCCGCGCGGTCGAGGCTCTTGAACGAGTAGGCCTCAGTCACCGGAGGTCGTTCGAACCGATTCGACTGTCGGGCGGTGAGCGTCAGCGCGTGGCGATCGCTCGGGCCCTGCTTGGCCAGCCGAGCCTGCTGCTGTGTGACGAACCCACCGGCAACCTCGACTCGCGTAACACCGAATCGGTGCTCGGCCTCTTCGACGAGTTGCACCGACAGGGCATGACCGTGCTGATCATCACCCACGACAACGACGTCGCCCAGCATGCGCGGCGGCGGGTGCGGATGGTCGACGGCGTGCTCGCGGAGGTGGCGTGATGGAGGCGGCGGCTGCATCGGTGCCGCTGCACCAGACGGACGTCACCACCACTGACGACGTATCCGTCGATGCGGCCGTCGACGCACCCGCTCGCCGCGCCCGCCCACGTCTACGCGTGGTCGATCTGATCGACGAGACCCTCGCCGGCGTGTTCGCCCGGCCGGCTCGCGCCGCGCTCACGACGCTGGGCACCGTCCTCGGCATCGCATCGCTCGTCGCCACGCTCGGCATTTCGCGCACGGCCGGTAACCAGATCGTCGGTCGCTTCGACGAGCTCGCTGCCACGCAAGTGACGGTGAAGGCGAGCGGCAGTGGCGACGGCAGCGGGTCGTCGAGCCGTCGCGCGTCGTTGCCCTGGAACGTCGAGCCCCGGCTCGATCGACTCAACGGTGTGGTCGCCTCCGGCGCCGTGGCCGAGGTGTCCAATCCCGGAGCAGTCCGCACGGCACCGCTTCGGGATCCCGAGAACATCACCGAGCAAGTCGTGCCCGTGTTCGCCGCGTCGGCCGGCTTCTTCGACGCACAGCGGGCCACGATCGCGGTGGGCCGCACCTTCGACCAGGGTCACGTCGAGCGTGGCGACCGCGTCGCCGTCATCGGCTCCGACGTCGCCGACGAGTTCGGCATTGTCGATGTCGCGTCGCAGCCGGCGATTTTCATCGGCGACGAGCTCGTCACGATCATCGGCATCCTCGACAGTGCGGCGCGCGATGAGGGCCTCGTCGGCAGCGTGATCCTGCCCTACACCACTGCACAGCAGCGTTTTGGCTCCAAGGCACCCGAACGGGTGGTGATCGAGACCGACATCGGCGCCGCGCAGCTCATCGCCACACAGGCCGCCGTTGCCCTCAGCCCGAACTCGCCCGACAGCCTCAACGTGGCCGCGCCACGCGACCCGAAGCGCACGAAAGATGCGGTGCAGGGCGACGTCAACCAGCTCTTCCTGCTGCTCGGCCTCATCTCGCTCGTGGTGGGCGCGATCGGCATCGCGAACGTCACGCTCGTCACCGTGATGGAGCGGACCGGCGAGATCGGACTCCGCCGCGCGCTCGGCGCGGCGCGGCGCCATATCGGGCTGCAGTTCCTCGCCGAGTCGACCGCGATGGGCCTCGTCGGGGGCACCATCGGCGCAAGCGTCGGCATCCTCATCGTGGTCGCCGTGGCGTCGAGCCGACAATGGACGCCGGTGCTCGATCTCTGGCTCCCGCTCGCAGCCCCGATCGCTGGTGCGCTCGTGGGCTTGATCGCCGGGCTCTACCCGAGCATCCGCGCCGCTCGGATGGACCCGGTCGACGCCCTCCGCGCTGGCACCTGACGAGCAACACGACGTGACATCACGTTGATACGTCGCGACGTCATGTCACACCGTGTTGAGGGGCGGCGGAGCGGAGGGGTCAGTCGCCGGCGACGGGCGAGAACGGCGCTTCGCGAGCGGTGAGTGAGCGCTCGCCTGCTTCGATCGCGTCGAGGAGGTGGATGGCGATGTCGGCCACCTTCACCTGATCCTCATCGGCGCCGGCAGCCTTCACGCCGTCGTCGAGCATGATGTAGCAGAACGGACAGGCCGTCGCGACACGAGTCGCACCCGTCGAGATCGCCTCCGCGGCGCGCTCGTCGTTCACCTTGGTGCCGATCGACTCTTCCATCCACATGCGGGCGCCACCCGCACCACAGCACATGCCCTGGGTGCCGTTGCGCTGCATCTCGACGATCTCGATGCCCTTGATGCTGCCGACCACCTTGCGGGGCGCGAGGTACACGTCGTTGTGGCGACCGAGGTAGCAACTGTCGTGATAGGTGATCCGCTCTTCGAGCGATGCCTGGCTCACGTCGAGCTGGCCGCTGTCGATGAGGCTCTCGAGCAACTGCGTGTGGTGGACCACCTCGTAGTCGCCGCCCAGCTGCGGGTACTCGTTCTTCAACGTGTTGAAGCAGTGCGGGCACTGG
>JBMOFX010000013.1:0-20876 GCA_049318665.1 Ilumatobacteraceae bacterium
GTCGACGTGCACTCGGGTGGCGGTTGATCATCGGCGCCGCTGTGCTTGCGGTGCTCGTCGCTGCGACGCTCGGGTACCGGGCGGTCAGTCGCTTCATGTCGTACGAACGCACTCGCATGCCCGGCTCACTGACGGTCGACTGCACGACGGGCGACAAGTGGCGCATCGGCCCAGCGACGGGAACCAGCCAGCAGTTCGGCCCCGTGACCGTGAGCGAGTCAAACGAGGTGGTGCTCGGACCGGTGGCGGTGCAGGTGGACGGTGAGGACGTGCCCGTGTCTGGCATGGGCAACACGTCGGAGACCTTCTCGATCTTCAGCACAACGTTCACAGCGGTTGCCACCTTCACGTGCCCGAGGTCCGGCACAGCGATTGTCGAGTTCAGCGGCCCGCCAGACGTGGAGGTCGTCGTGTTCCCGTCGCTCGGAGCGACATTCGTCGCGCTGATCCTCACCGGACTCGGTGGGCTCGCGGTGCTTGGGCTTGCGGTCCCCGGCATCGTGCTTGCCGTGCGCCACCGACGTCGGGCCGATGCGAAGTTGTAGCGCCTCCGAGGTCGTTGCCGTCGGCCCGTCGCTCAGCTGACCGGTGTGCTCCCGGCCACGGTGGTGCGGTGGAGTTCGCGACGGAAGCCGGCGTAGTCGTTGAGCGCGTTGTGCTGGGTGACCCGGTTGTCCCAGATCGCCAGCGTGTCGGGTGTCCAGCGGAACCGGCAGGTGAACGCGTCACGGGTCGCGTGTGCGTAGAGGTGTTGCAGCAGCGGTGCGCTATCGGCGGCCGACCATCCGTCGAAGCGGACGGTGTACGTCGGGTTGATGAACAGCGTCTGGCGGCCGGTCTCGGGGTGCGTCACGATCACTGGGTGAACGTGCTCGGCGAGCGCCTCGTCGCTCGTGGCGATCTGCATCGATCGCTGCGACGCGGTCCGCGCCAGCACGCCGTTCGATGAGTACGCCCAGCCAGCTGAATGGACGGCCCGCAACGTCGACAGCGTCTCACGGAGCCCGGGTGACAACGTGTCGAACGCGAGCGCCATGTTCGCCCACATCGTGTCGCCACCGTGCGGCGGCACCTCGAGCGACCACAGCAGCGTGAACGCGGGTGGCTCGGGCTGGAAGCTCCAGTCGCTGTGCCACTGACCTCCGAAGTTGAAGCCCGACTCGCTGGCCTCGCGAACGACTCGAACAACGCCGGGATGGCCGTCCATCGATTCAAGGAACGGCGTGTGTCCGTGACCGCCGAGTTGCATGGTGAGCCGCTCGAGGTGTTCGGTCGCATAGGGCTGGTCGCGCAGGAACACGACCTGGTGCTCGAGGAGCGCGGCGCGGAGCGCTGCCACCTCGTGGTCGGTCAGGTCGGTGGTGAGGTCGATGCCGCGCACCTCCGCGCCGAGTGCGCCCGCGATGCGCTCGATCGTCAGCGTCGACATGTCATGACCTTCCCAACGCCTCGGCCAACGGCCCGGCCTCGCGGGTGCGGAGCGCCGCGTTGACCCGCTGTCGCTCGAGCACCTGTTCGAGCGTTCGGGCCGATTGTGGGATCGGGTGCTCGGCGAAGAACGACTGCACGTCGGCGACGGCGGCGGGCTCGGTGAGCACGCGCACCCCGTCGACCATCCGGATGATCGTGGTGGTCGGGAACGCGCGGTTTGCGTCGTCCCAGTGGCGACGCACGAACTCCCATGCCGTCGCCCCGTGCTCGCGGTTCGCGATCGCGCGAGAGAGCAGGAATGGCGCGTTCTGCGTGCGGACCTCGCCGCTCATCGCCAGTTCGCACGTGCGCTGCATCTGCGCGGCGGTCGGGAACTCGGCGAGCGCGTAGAGCGCGCGGAGCTGTTCCTGCGGAGTGGGCGCCGTGCGGAACGCGGCCAGGAACCGGTCGAAGTCGTCGTCGGTGCCGACGGAGGCGACCACGCTCGTGGCCGTCGCCACGAGTTCAGGATCGACACCATCGGGGTGTTCGAGGATTGCGCGGCAACGCTCCTGGACCTCGACGTCGTTTGCCAACGCACCGAGCATCCCGACGAGGACACCGCGAAGGCTGGACGTGAGGTCGTCCTCGTCGGGTTGGCGATCCCATCCGAGCGACTCGAACACCGGCCGCACCAACGCGCGGACACGAGCCTGGTACGCAACGCGGGCCTCTCCGTCGAGCAGTCGGCCGACGCCGCGCAACCCGATCCCGATGCCCTGCCACACGGCCAGCTCGCGCTCGTGGGCGAAGCCCCCCACGAACGTGAGGAAGTCGACTGCTGGCAGACGTCCGGACACCACCGCGTTCCATGCGTCGTCGACGAGCATGTACCGCTCGGTGGTCGACAGGGTCGCCAGGGTGTCACCGAGCAAGCGCGCACGCAGCTCGTCGTCGTACGCCACACGTACGAACCCGTGGCCGCCGGCATTCACGACCACGGCCGCATCGGGGTGCGGCAGGTCGACGATCAACTCGGCGCCGTCGAGCAGCACCGTCCACGGCTCGTCGCCGTTGCGCAGGTGGAGCGGCACGAGGAACGTGGTGGCGAGGTCGGGCCCGAGGTCGTCGCCACCGAGCGTCATTCGCTCCTGACGCAGCACCAACCGACCGTCGCGCAACCGTGCGCTGATCAGCGGATGCCCTGCCTGCCAGATCCAGCTGTCCATCACCTGGCGCACCGGCGTCTCGGGATTCGCTGCCTCGATCGCATCCCACAGGTCGCCCGTCTCGGTGTTGCCGTGCAGGTGGGTGCGGAGGTAGCGGTTGATGCCGGCGCGGAAGCCGTCGGTGCCGAGGTACTGCTCGAGCATGCGAAGCAGCGACGCACCCTTCTGATAGGTGAGCACGTCAAACATGCCGTCGCATTCGTCGGGCGCCTCGACCGGGAACTCCACGGTGCGCGTGCTCGCCAGCGCATCCGTGTCGAACGCGACCGTGCGCTCGAGGTTGAAGGCGGTCCACCGCTGCCAGGCGGGACGGAATGCGTCGACGCACTCGACTTCCATGAACGTCGCGAACGCCTCGTTCAGCCAGATGCCGTTCCACCACCGCATCGTCACCAGGTCGCCGAACCACATGTGCGCCATCTCGTGCGCCACCACGTCGGCAACGACCGCCTGATCGGCTTGCGTCGACGACGTGGGATCGACCAGCAGCATGTTCTCGCGATACGTGATGCAGCCGAGGTTCTCCATCGCGCCAGCAGCGAAGTCGGGGAGGGCGATCATGTCGCACTTGTCGGTCGGGTAGGCGATGTCGTAGTAGCGCTGGAAGAACTCCACGGCGAACGCGCCGATCTCCAGGCCGAACGCAGTGAGCGACGACTTGCCGGGCACATGGACGATGCGCACCGGGATCTCGCCGCCGCCGAGGCGTGGCACGATCACCGGGTCGGTGACCTCCAACGGGCCGACCACGAACGCGACCAAGTAGGTGCTCATCGGCATCGTCTCGTTGAAGCGCACCTCGTGCGTGCCGTCAGCCCGCTCGACCCGCGATCGCTCGGCACCGTTCGAGATAGCCACGAGGTGCGGTGCCACCACGAGGGCGACGTCGAAGACCGCCTTGAACTCCGGCTCATCCCAACACGGGAACGCGCGGCGGCAATCGGTGGTCTGCATCTGGGTGGTTGCGATGACGTGCTCGACACCGTCGTCATCGCGGAACGTGCTGCGATAGAAGCCACGCAGCTGATCGTTGAGCACACCGGTGAACTCGATGTGCACGCTCGTGTCGCCGGGCTCGATGGCGGCGTGGATCCGCAAGCGCTCGGTCGCGGGCTCGAGCGTGAACGAGGCCGGAGCGCCGCCCACCGTGACGGCGGAGATGTCGAGTTCGGCGGCGTTGAGCAGCAGGAAGTCGGCGGCCTCGAGCACCGTGATGTCGATGTCGACCACGCCCGAGAACGTTGCGGCTTCGAGATCGGGGGACAGGACCAGCCCGTAGCGAACAGGCCGTGCGGTGTGCGGAAGGCGATGCGGGTTCTCGGTCACAAGCGCCAGGGTACTGATGCGCCGCGCCCCACCCGGCACCACCGGGTAGCGTTGCCCGACGTGCCAGAGCAACGGGTGAACCCGACACCAGCGCGCTTCGACGTGGTCGGTATCGGCAACGCACTTGTCGACGTGATCGCCCATGCCGGAGACGAGTTCATCGACACGCATGCGCTGGTGAAGGGCTCGATGACATTGATCGATACCGACCGTGCGCTCCACCTCTATCGCGCGCTCGGCGGAGCGATGGAGATGAGCGGTGGTTCGGCCGCCAACACGATGACCGGTGTCGCCAGCTTCGGTGGCACCGCCGCCTACATCGGCAAGGTGTCGGCCGACGACCTCGGCCAGGTGTTCGGACACGACCTCCGTGCGGTCGGCGTGCAGTTCCGGGCAGGCCGGCCCGACCCGGCGACACCGACGGGTCGCTGCATCATCGTCGTCACCCCGGATGCCGAACGAACGATGAACACCTATCTCGGTGTCTCATCGCTGCTGTCGGTCGCCGACATCGACGAAGCGACCGTCGCCGACGGTGCGGTGCTCTACATGGAGGGCTACCTCTTCGATCGTGACGACGCGAAGGCCGCGTTCCGGCACGCCGCGCAGGTGTCGCACGCGCACGGCCGCAAGGTGTCGCTCACCCTCAGCGATTCGTTCTGCGTCGACCGGCATCGCGACGACTTCCTCGCGCTGGTCCGCGATGAGGTCGACATCCTCTTCGGCAACGAGCACGAGCTCGTGGCGCTGTACCAAGTGGAGACGCTCGACGAGGCGATTGTCGAAGTGCAACGGCACTGCCAGCTCGCCGTCGTCACCGTCGGCGCAGCGGGGTGCCTCGTCGTCACGCCCGACGGCGTGATGCGCGAGCCCGCCCAACCCGTGGAGCGTGTCCTCGACACCACGGGCGCCGGTGACCTGTTCGCCGCTGGGTTCCTCTACGGCTACACCCGGGCGCTGTCGCTCACCGAGTGTGCGCGCCTCGGCTCGATCGCCGCGGCCGAGGTGATCTCGCACGTCGGTCCGCGCCCGCTGGTCGATCTCAATACGCTCGTCGACTGAGGAGGTCCCCGTGCCCACCACTGATCCTCAGGCAACTGCTTCGCGTTGGCTCGATGCGGAGCCCGACGACGACATCCGCGCCGAGCTGTCGGCACTGCTGGCAGGCGACGCTGATGCCCTCCCCGCGCGCTTCACCGGTCGACTGCAGTTCGGCACTGCCGGCTTGCGCGGTGCCGTCGGGGCGGGCCCCCAGCGGATGAATCGACTGGTGGTCCGCCAGGCTGCTGCCGGTCTCGCCGAGCACCTGCTCACCACGACGCTCGACGCTGCGACGGCCGGCGTGATCATCGGCCACGACGCCCGCCGCAAGAGCGACGTCTTCGCGCTCGACACCGCTCGCGTGCTCGCGGCGCGCGGCATCCGTGCGATGTTGTTCGATCAGGTCGTGCCCACGCCGGTGCTCGCCTGGAACATCACCGGCGTCGGTGCTGCAGCCGGCGTGATGGTGACTGCGAGCCACAACCCGCCGGCGGACAACGGCTACAAGGTGTACCTCGGTACCGGCGCCCAGATCGTCCCGCCGGCCGACGAGCAGATCGCCGCGTGCATCGACGCAATCGATCCGTGCGCAGTGCCGCTGTCCGCCGAGGACGACCCGCTGATCGAGTGGCTCGACGCCACGTTGATCGAGGCGTATCTCGACGCGGTCCCCGCCGTCCGGTTCCACCCGGGCCTGTCGGGTCGAGCCGTCGCGTACACCGCGATGCACGGCGTGGGCGGGGCCACCTTGCTCGCCGCGTTCGAGCGCTCGGGTCTCGCGCAACCCCACGTGGTCGAGCAGCAGCAACAGCCTGACGGCACGTTCCCCACGGTGAGCTTCCCCAACCCGGAAGAGCCCGGCGCGCTCGACCTGCTGGTGGAGGTGGCGGCCCGTTCGGGGGCGTCGCTCGCGATCGCAAACGATCCCGATGCCGATCGGCTCGGCGCTGCGATTCCCGACGCCACCAGCGCCACGGGTTGGCGGCGTCTCGGCGGCGACGAGATCGGATGGCTGCTCGCCGACCACATCCTCCGCCACACCGATGGCAGCGACCGGCTCGTCATCACCACGCTCGTGTCGTCGTCGTTACTCGGTCGGATGGCCGAACGCCACGGCGTCCACAGCGCGGAGACGTTCACCGGCTTCAAGTGGATCGGCCACACCGTGCTCGAACGACCCCACCAGCGGTTCGTGTTCGGGTACGAGCAGGCGCTCGGCTACCTCGTGTGTGGTCGCCCGCTCGACAAGGACGGCATCACCGCCGCCGTGCTCCTCGCCGAGGTGGCCGCACTGGCCGAACACGAGGGTGTCACCATCCAGGATCGGCTCGACGCGATCGCCGCGGAGTACGGCACCCACCTCATCGCCGACCGATCGGTGCATCTCGACCCGGCACTCGGACAAGCAGCGGTTCGACGACTGCGTGAGTCGCCGCCCACGGAGGTCGGCGGACGGGCGATCACCGACGTGAGTTGGTACGACGAAGCGACGCTGCTGCGTCTCCAGGCCGGCGACGAGCTCCGACTGCAGGTGCGCCCGAGTGGCACCGAGCCGAAGGTGAAGCTCTACGGCGAGGGCTTGGGCATCGACCCAGCGCCCTACCTCGAGGCGCTCGCCACCCTCATCACCGGCTGACCAGCCGCCGCTGAACAAGTCTGGTTGCAGAAAGCGCGGAAATTCGTTCGTTTCTGCAACCAGAGTTGCTGGCGGGTCAGGTTTGGGCGGCGAGGACGATGGGGGCGGCCGCTTCGAGGTGCGCCACCCAGTCGTCGGGTGTTGCGGGTTCGACGATCGGCAGGATCACGAACTTCGTGGTGCCGACGGCCACGAACTGCTCGATGGTCGCCATCAACGCATCCCAGCCGGACGGCACCAGGATCGACGGGTCGTCGAGGTCGGGTCGCCGCTTCGCGAGGCCGGCGAGCACGGGCTCGGGCACACCGCCGAGCGAGTAGGGGATCAGCACGCCGTAGTGATCGTCGTCGATCGTGCGACCGTTCGAGGCGAGTTGGAGCTCGATCTGCTCGCGCCCACGTGCGGCGTCGTCGGGCGTGATGAAACTCGGCAGCCAACCGTCGGCGAGGCGTGCGACGCGACGCAACTCCGACGGCGCGATGCCCCCGAGCCACACGTCGAGGTGCGATTGCTGTGGAGCCGGGAGCACGCACAGGTCGTCGTAGTGGTAGCGAGTGCCGTGGTGCGTGAACGGCTCGCCGGTCCACGCTGCGCGCAACACCGCCATCGACTCGTCGAACCACGCGGCACGCTCTTCTCGTGCGACGCCGAACGCCTGCTGCTCCTTGGCGTCGGCGACACCCAGCCCGAAGGCCGGGAGCAGTCGCCCCTGCGACAACCGGTCGAGCGTGGCGAGCTCCTTGGCGAGCACGATCGGGTTGCGCCCCGGCAGCACCATCACGCTCATCCCGAACTTCAGTTTGCGAGTTCGGCCCGCGGCGAATGCCATGGCGACCAACGGGTCGGGGGACTCGCCGCCGAGTCGTTCACTCAGCCAGAGGCTGTCGAACCGAAGTGCTTCGAGGGCATCGACCACCTGGCCGAAACCAGCGTCGTTGAGTTTGCTGCGGACGCCGAAGCCGTAGCCGATGCGGACTTTCACCGACGCATGTTCGCACGGGTGCCAACAGCGCGGGAAGCCGGATGATCGAGCCGGTGCCAGCTGATGGCAGCGCAGGTGATCATCACCGCGGTGATGATCGAGAACGATGGAGCAACGTCGGCGAGCAATACGGCGGCCAGCGCAGCGAGCGAGCTCAACACGAGGCCCAGCCTGATGACAGCACCCCAGTCGATCGACACGGTCGGTTGGCTCGTCCTCATGTCTTCCACAGTCCCTCTGACGCCGCGAAGTCAGCGCTGGTTCCCAACGATCGCAGGAGATTTCGCATTCGCGGGGACTGTCATCGAATCGCCACACATCGGTACTGTCCCCGTCATGATCGACACTCCGCTGCAACCCTTCGACCTCTTCCGCCTCGACGGTCAGGTGGCGGTCATCACCGGGGCATCGTCAGGCCTGGGGCATCGCTTCGCAAGGGTGCTGCACGCCGCAGGAGCAACCGTTGTGGTGGTGGCGCGTCGTGCCGACCGCCTGGAGGAGCTCGTGGCCACCCTGCCCGGATCGTCGGCGGTGGTGGCCGATCTGTCGGTGGCCGACGACCGCGAGCGGGTGGCCGCCGAGGCGATCGATCGCCACGGCCGGATCGACGTTCTGGTCAACAACGCTGGCGTGGGGCACAAAGTGGCCGTGGAGGACGAAGACCTCGAGACGTTTCGCACTGCGATGGAGCTCAACGTGACGGCCGTGTGGCATCTCTCCAAGCTGTGCTCGCCGTCGATGATCGCCAACGGTGGGGGCAGCATCGTGAACGTCGCATCGATGCTCGGCCACGTGGGCGCCACCCCGGTGAAGCAGGCCCACTACTGCGCCTCGAAAGGTGCGGTCGTGAACCTCACGCGAGAGCTCGCCTTGCAGTGGGCCCGCAAGGGGGTGCGGGTGAACGCGCTCTGCCCCGGTTGGTTTCCGAGCGAGATGACCGCCGGCATGGAGGACGACGAGGCAAGCCAGCGCTTCATCGCCCAGATGTCGCCGATCCCGCGGATGGGCGCAGCCCACGAGCTCGACGGCGCGCTCTTGCTCCTTGCATCGCGAGCGAGCACATTCATGACCGGCCAGAGCGTGATCGTCGACGGCGGCTGGACCGCCCGATAGTGGGGGTGCCGCTAGCGTCGGCGTCGTGATGACTTGGAATGACGTGATCCGCCTGTCGGATGAGGGCAATGCAACGCCGCCTCGGCGAGTCGAGCGGACCGATGAGGAGTGGCGGGCCATGCTCGACCCGGCCGCCTATCAGGTCACCCGGCACGCCGGCACCGAGCGTCCGTTCAGCAGCGAGATGTGCAGCCTGTTCGGGCCCGGCCAATACGAGTGCGTGTGCTGCCAGACGTTGCTCTTCGACGCGTCGGAGAAGTTCGAGTCGGGGACCGGTTGGCCGTCGTTCACCAGCCCGGTCGCGGTCGATGTGATCGCTTACCACGTCGACCGCAGCTACGGCATGGAGCGCGTCGAAACCACCTGCAACGTGTGCGACGCCCACCTCGGCCACGTGTTCCCCGACGGCCCGCCGCCCACCGGTCTGCGCTACTGCATGAACGCCGCCGCACTGCACAAGGTGACCGACCACGCCTGACGGCAATGCGCGGGGTCGATACGCGTTCATCCGCGAACAAGGGCTGAGTGCCTCAGATCGGAGGGTGGCGATGCGCCCAGGGTTGGGCGTGCTCGAGTTGGGACGCCACGCGCAGCAACAGGTCTTCGCGACCGTAGGCCGCGACGAGTTGCACGCCGACGGGAAGACCGTCGGCGGTCCAGTGGAGCGGCAGGCTGATCGCCGGTTGGCCGGTGGCGTTGAACGCCGGCGTGAACGGCACGTAGGCGCCGGCACGAATCATCGGCGCCATCGGTTGTGACGGGTTGTTGTCGAACGTGCCGATGGGGAGCGGCGGCTCGGCGAGCGTCGGGGTGACGAGCAGGTCGAAGCCGGGCTGGTCGTCGGTGCCGACCCACCACTGCTGCACCGCTCGGCGGGCGAGCGACATGGCCGCGAGAGCGGTCGCGTAATCGACGCCGCTCACGCTGCGAGCGAACTCGGCCTGCGTCCAGTTGACCAACTCGACGTCGTCGAGCGTGACCGGTCGGCCGAGTGCCGTGGCGATCCGGCCGATCGCGACAGCCATATTCGTGCTCCACATCGCACTGAAGCGACGACTGAACTCCGGATCGGCGAGCGGCTGGGGGA
Source organism: Ilumatobacteraceae bacterium (assembly GCA_049318665.1). Taxonomy (GTDB): domain Bacteria; phylum Actinomycetota; class Acidimicrobiia; order Acidimicrobiales; family Ilumatobacteraceae; genus VFMC01. The sequence continues at coordinate 9,825 of JBMOFX010000013.1, forward strand.
ACGACTCCTCCACGTGATGGCCGAGTGACTCGAGCAGCGCTGCTGCGTTGCGCGCCGCAGCCTCATTCTCGGGGTGGATGGCTCCACCCGTCGGGTAGCGGTCGAGCACGCCGATGCGCAGACGGCCGGGGTCGGCACCCAACTCCTGCACGTACGGTCGGCTCGGCGCAGGCGCGATCACTGTGTCGCCGACGCCGGGGCCGTGCACGGCGTCGAGCAGCAGTGCCGTGTCGCGAACCGATCTGCTGACGCAGAGCTCGACCCCGAGGTTGCTCTCGTCTCGCGCCGGGCCGAGCGTGATGCGGCCCTGGGTTGTCTTCAGTCCGACGAGCCCGCAGCACGAGGCTGGGATGCGGATCGACCCGCCACCGTCGCTCGCATGTGCGAGCGGCACCATGCCTGCGGCCACTGCGGCCCCGGACCCACCGCTCGATCCGCCGGGTGAGCGTGAGGTGTCCCACGGGTTGCGGGTTGGGCCCCACGCCTCGGGCTCGGTGGCGGGGACGGCACCGAACTCGGGACTGTTGGTGCGACCAGCGGTCACGAGGCCGGCCGCGCGAAAGCGCGCCACGAGCGTGGTGTCGCTGGGAGACACCTGCGCCGCAGCCTTCAACGCCTTGTTGCCGTTGGAGATCGTCTGGCCGGCGTAGGTGGCCCACAGGTCCTTGAGCAGGAACGGCACGCCCCGGAACGGCCCGTCGGGCAACGGGCCGGCGGCGACCTCGCGGGCATGGTCGAACCAGCGGATCACCACTGCGTTCAGTTGCGGATCGAGGGCTTCGATGCGTTCGATCGCCGCCTCGAGCAGCTCGGAGGGCGTTACCTGGCCCGAGCGGACGAGGTCGGCCTGGTCGGTGGCGTCGAGCCAGCGGGTGTCATCGGCGAGTGAGCTCATGTCGACGGGTTCTAGCACCCGCAGGGCTAGCGTCGTGACGCTGTGACCGACTCACTCCCCACCGGGCCCGCGTCGCCGGACGGCTACACGCTCGGCGAGGTCTGGCGCTTCCCACCGGTGCGGCGGCTGCTGATCGCCAACTTTGCGCTCTATGTCGGCGTGTCGCTCCAGGCTGCGGCGCTGTTCAAGCAGGCGTACGACCTCACCGGGCGTGAGGCCGACCTCGGGTTCGTCGGGCTCGCCGAGTTCCTCCCCGCCATCCTGCTCGTCCTCGTCACCGGCAGCGTCGCCGACCGGTTCAATCGCAAGCGCGTCGTCCTCGCGTCGGTGGGCGGTGAGTTGCTCTGCTCGCTCGCATTGATGGGCTACGCACTCACCAACCCCACCGCCGTCGGCCCGCTGTTCATCATCGCGTTCGCGTACGGCATTGCCCGCGCGTTCCAGAACCCAGCACTTCGCGCGATGCCGCCGATGGTGGCACCTGAGGGTGGACTCCCGCGCACGATCGCCCTGTTCTCGGCCACCTGGACCGCGGCGATCATCGTTGGGCCGGCGATGTCGGGGTTCCTCTACGCGATCGATCCGTGGGTTGCGTACGCGGGGTCGTCGGCGCTCGTGCTGGTCGGCTGGTTCGGCATCTTGACGCTCCGCTTCGTACGCGAGCCCGAGCCGCAGGATCCCGACGAGCGGCCCACGTTGCACTCGGCGCTCGAAGGCCTGCGGTTCATCCGCCGCACGCCGATCCTGCTCGCCGCGATCTCGCTCGACCTGTTCGCCGTGTTGTTCGGAGGTGCCGTCGCGCTGCTCCCTGCCATCGCGGTCGACCGCCTCGGCGTGGGCGACATCGCGTACGGATGGCTACGCGCCGCGCCGGGCATCGGCGCCGCTGCCGTCGCGATCCTCATCGCGATTCGACCCGTGAGTCGCCACATCGGGCGCGCGCTGTTCATCTCGATCGGGGTGTTCGGTGTTGCCACCATCGTGCTCGGCGTCACGCGCAACTACACCGTCGCGTTCATCGCACTGATCGTCCTCTCCGGAGCCGACATGGTGAGCGTGTTCATCCGCGGCTCGCTCGTGCCGCTCGTGACGCCGGACGAGAAACGCGGACGTGTGCTCGCCGTCGAGAACGTGTTCATCGGTGCCAGCAACGAGCTCGGCGCCTTCGAGAGCGGCATCGCTGCTCAAGCGTTCGGCACGCCGGCCACCGTCATCGGCGGTGGCATCGCCACCCTCGTCGTGGTGGGGGTGTGGGCAAAGCTGTTCCCCGCACTACGCCGCATCGACCGCTTCGAAGACCTCGAGGGTGCCATTCCGCCGCCGGGCGTCGTCACACCACCGGGGGAACTGCGCCCGGGGTGATCGCGAGCGGTCCGGCGGGTTCGTTGACCGTTCGCGTGGCCGGGAACTCCACGGACTTCACGAGCAGCGTCGCCGCACCGTCGCTGATGTTCCAGATCCAGATGTCGGCCAGGCCGTCGCACCCGATCGACCGGCTGGCCACTACGAGTCGGTTGGCATCGAGCCAGCCGATCGGCGAGACGGACAGCGGTTGGAGCGGAGTCCCGGTGCCGATCTGCACCGCCGTGCTGGTGCGGTCGTCGCGCAGCCACGTGGTGGTGGTGGAGTTGCACAGTCCCGTGCGCCACGCCAGCGTTCGCCAGACGGGGCCGACGGTGAGCTGCGCGATGGGCGCCTGCTCGGTGACCAGCGATCGATAGGAGAGGTCGAGTGCGCTCAACACACCGACCTCGGTCGCGTTGGGCGAATCGACGATGGCGTACACGGTGTCGCCGGCAGCGTCGACCGCGACGTCGCTGATCGATGCATCGGGTGACGAGAGCGTGAGTAGCGTCCGGCTCGGGCCGCCGTCGGACTCGGGTGATGCGTAGACACCCGTGATGTCGGCGTCCTTGCCGCCGACGACGATCGCGTCGCCGTGTGGGTGCATCGCCAGCGCTGTGGTGCGCGAAATGAACTCGACCTGGGTTCGCGCGCTGGCGTTGGTTGCATCGCGGCGCACGACCGTGCGACCCGTCGTGGAGGTGGCTACGAGTCCGGCGCCGTCGGGAAACTCCCACCTCGTGCGAGGACTGCCGGGGTCGAAGCCGCTCCCGCGCACACCATCCACGTCGAGCACGGAGCTGCCGTTCAACAGTGCCCGCTGGCCGTTGGGCGACCATTGCACGAGACCGCGTTGACCGCGACTCAGCGTCCCGAGGCACCGCACGCTCGAACCGTTCGGTGTCGCGCCCCACAGCAGATCACCGGAAATGAAGGTGATCTCACCGCCGTCGAGAGGTGCGGCAGCGAACTCGCACGTCGGTTCCGGCAGGGCGACGATGATCGGGGCATCCGGCAGGCTGCTCGTCGCGACGGAGGTGACCGGAGCAGCCGTGTCGATGGGGAGCGCATCCGGAGGGACGAGCGGCGCAAGCGATGTCGATGTGACGGTTTCGGTGCTCGTGCACGCAGCAAGCACCAGCATGGCGGCAACACCGACGACTCGACGCACCTCCCGACCGTACCCGCTGGGCCATGTCGGTCCCCCACGTTCGGCCGCCCGTTTGTCATGATGTTGCGCGTCCTCGACCCCGATTCTCCAGGAGCCCATGATGACCGAGCCGACCGCCCCCACCGAGAAGAAGCTGAACCTCCTGCAGGAGTTCCGCGAGTTCCTCACCACCGGTGACCTCATGACGATCGCCGTGGCGTTCATCATGGCGGTGATCATCAAGGACCTGATCCAGTCGTTCATCGAGAACATCTTCACGGGCATCCTCGGGCTTTTCCTGGGCGACAAGTGCGTCACCGACCCGGAGACGAAGAAGACCGTCTGCAAGGCATTCGGCGATCTGCAGTGGAGGACCATCAACTACGGCGCGTTCCTCAATCAGGTGCTCACCTTCGTGACGACGGCGTTCGTCGTGTTCGTCCTCGTCAAGGCCTACAAGAAGCTCACCAAGCGCAGCCTTGGCATGGACGGTCCGAGCACGAACGACCTGCTCACCGAGATTCGCGACGAGCTCCGCGCGTCCCGATAGGCCTGATCCGGCCGGGGGGCGACTTGCGTCGGGCGCGTGCGGTGGGTCCAATGGGGCCCGCATGTTGCCCCGTCGAGAGTTGTTGATCGCCGCCGTTGTGCTGCTGGGTGCGGCATGCGGATCGGCGACCCCGGCGGCATCGGTTCCCGTCACCTCGTTGCAGCCCGGTGAATTGCCGGCGCCGCTCGACCCGAACGCGACGGTTGCGCCCACGACCACGATCGAGGTGACGACCACCGTCGGCCAGCCGTTGGGTGCCGACGGTTCCAAGGTGCTGATGATCGGCGATTCGATCCTCGCCTCGACCGCGGAGCGCTACACGCGCATGATGTGCGACGCGCTCGTGCCGCGGTCATGGAAGGTGGCGGTCGAGGCCGAGGTGAGCCAAGGCATCAGCTTCGCGAGAGAGGTGCAGCAGGCTCGACTCGACGAAGGCTGGGACGTCGGGCTGATCTTCCTCGGGACCAACCGCGAGAGCACTGCCGAGAAGTACGGCGCGGCACTCGACAGCGCTGTGGTCGCCTTCGGTGACGTGCCGGTGATTCTGGTGACGGTGACCGAGCGCAACGATCAGCTTCGCCAGATCAACGACCAGATTCGTTCCGTGGCGACGGCGCATCCGAACGTACGGATCGTCGACTGGGCGGCGATCACCGCTGCCTACCCGGCGCTCCTGCAACGCGACGGCATCCACCCGACCGACGGTGGGCGGCGTGCGCTCGTCGACGCGATCGCCTCGGTGCTGGGCGACCCGCCCGACCTGTCCTCGCCGGGGGCGTGCCTTCGCGCCCAGTTCGTCGACGACGGCGAGGGGCTGCCATCGGGTGTGATGCCGCGTCCGCCGACCAGCACGCCGCGCTCGACCACCACGGTCACCGCCACCCCCACGACACGACCGTCCACGTCATCGACCACCCCCGGCGGTTCGTCGACCTCCACGTCGACCCCCGCCGGCTCGATGACCTCCACCACGGTCAAGCCGGCGACGACCACAACGACGACGACGCCCTCAACGACTGTTGCGCCAACCACGGTTGCGTCGACGGTGGCAACGACCACGAACCCGCCGACCACGATCCCCCCGACAACGGGCGGCTGAGGGTCCCTAGGGCGCGAGCCAGCGCAAGGCGGGAACCGGCAGGTTGCGCAGCACGCCGTAGACGATCATCGTGCTGGCGGCTGCCATGCCGAACCAGTTGGGCAGGCGGTCGGCCAGCGTGCGCGTGGGGATGCCCCATGATCGGCGGAGCCAGGCGAACCACGCCGCGATGATCGCGAACAGCACGAACGGGGTGAACAGGTTGTAGCCGAGCGCCGCGGGCACGTTGCCGCGCAGGAGCGCGTGCGTGGCTCGCGTGAGGCCGCAACCGGGACACCACAGCCCGGTGGTCACGTGGAAGACGCAACTGGGGAACGGGCTGCTCGAACTCGACGGATCGATCGCGGCCACTGCGCCTGTGGCGACCAGCAGTGCACACCCGCACGCGACCGGTGCGAGTCGTCCGCGCCACGTGGAAACGGGGCCCACTGCCGGCGCCGCCACCGTGAGATCGAGCGGAGTCTCCACGGGCTGCAGCGTAGTCGTGGTTGCGAGCGGCGCCCGGCGGTGGTTCGCTGGATCGTCATGTTGCAGGTGCAGGCGCTCACAGTCGAAGTCGGCGGCCGCGCCGTCGTCGACAACGCCTCCTTCACCGTCATGCCGCGCGACAAGGTCGGCCTGGTCGGACGCAACGGTGCGGGTAAGACGAGTCTGTTCAAGGTGCTCGGCGGAGCGGTCGAGCCCACCCTCGGCAAGGTGCTCCGCAAGGGCGGATTCGGCTACCTGCCGCAGGATCCACGCATCGACGGCCCGCTCGAGCACCGCACCGCCATCACCCACGTGCTGTCGGGCCGTGGTATCGACGACGCGCTCACCAACCTCGAGAAGCTGCGCATCGCGATGGAGGAAGACCCGAGCGAGCGCAACGTCGGTCGCTACAGCAACGAGCAAGACATCTTCGCGTCGTCGGGCGGGTATGCCGCCGAGAGCGAGGCGCGCACGATTGCGAACGGGCTCGGCTTGAAGCCCGACCGGCTCGACCTACCGATCGGTGTGCTCAGCGGCGGCGAGCGTCGGCGCGTCGAGCTCTCGCGGATCCTGTTCGCCGGCTCTGATGCGCTGCTGCTCGACGAGCCGACCAACCACCTCGACATCGACGCGAAGGAGTGGTTGCTCGGGTTCATGCGCAACTACCGCGGCGCACTGCTGGTGATCAGCCACGACCTCGACCTGCTCGACGAGGCGATCACCCGCGTGCTGCACCTCGACCGACCGGCAGAGGACGCGAGCGGTCACATCGTCGAATACAAGGGCACCTACACCCAGTACCGCACCGCTCGCGCCGCCGACGAGGAACGGCTCGCACGCAAGGCGTCGCTGCAGGAGAAGGAGATCGCGCGTCTGCAGACCGTGGTCGATCGATTCGGCGCAAAGGCGACGAAGGCCGCGATGGCGCACAGCAAGGAGAAGCAGATCGCTCGGCTCGAGGCCCAGCGCGTGCACGTCGGTGCCGGCGATCGAAAGATGCAGGTGCGCTTCCCCGACCCGCCTCCGTCCGGCGTCACCGTCATCGAAGCCGCCCACCTGTCGAAGGGCTACGGCGGTCCGCCGGTGTTCGAGGACGTGTCGTTCGACCTCGGGCGCGGCGAGCGTCTCCTCGTCCTCGGTCTCAACGGCGCCGGCAAGACGAGCCTGCTGCGCATCCTCGCCGGCGAGACGGAAGCAAACATCGGGCAGTTCTCGTTCGGGCACCAGGTGAACGTCGGCTACTACGCGCAGGAGCACGACAACCTCGCCACCGACCGCAGCCTCATCGACAACATGCGCACCGCCGTGCCGCCCGGGGTGATGCTCACCGAGACACAGCTGCGCGGCTTGCTCGGCATGATGGGCCTGGCCGGCGAGAAGGTGTATCAGGAGTCGGGCACGCTCTCTGGTGGCGAGAAGACGAAGCTCGCGTTGGCGATGCTGATGGTCGGTCGCAACAACCTGTTGCTGCTCGACGAGCCGACGAACAACCTCGACCCGCCGAGCCGTCAGGCCGTGGCCGACGCGCTCACGGGGTGGAAGGGCAGCATCATCTTCGTGAGCCACGACACCGAGTTCGTCGAACAACTGCACCCCACCAAGGTGCTGCTGATGCCCGATGGGCAGGTCGACTACTTCTCGAAGGACTGGCTCGAACTCGTCGACCTCGCCTGAACTACGGTGCGGCGCATGCGCATCGGAGTCATGAGTAACGCCATCAACACCGGAACGATCGACGAGGTCGTCGCCGAGGCACGACAGGCGGCCGACGACGGGTTCCACACCTACTGGGTGGCACAGATCTTCGGTCACGATGCGCTCACTGCGCTCGCCGTGGTGGGACGTGAGGTGCCCGGCATCGAGCTCGGTACCGCGGTCGTGCCCACCTACCCGCGTCACCCGATGATGCTGGCGCAGCAGGCGCTCACCGTGCAGGCCGCGAGCGGCGGCCGCCTGGCGCTCGGCATCGGCCTGTCGCACAAGATCGTGGTGGAAGCGCTGTGGGGTTTGTCGTACGACAAGCCGGTCCGCCACCTGCGCGAGTACCTGTCGGTACTCATGCCGCTGCTCGAGGGCAACCCGGTCGGGTTCCAGGGTGAGACGTACCGGGTGCAGGGCGCCGTCACCGTGGCCGGTGGATCGCGACCGTCGGTGCTCGTGGCCGCGCTCGGCGAACAGATGATGCGCGTCAGTGGCGCCCTCACCGATGGCACGTCGACGTGGTGCGTGGGTCTCAAGACACTGCGCGACTTCACGGTGCCGTCGATGCGTCAGGCGGCCGCCGACGCAGAGCGGCCCGAGCCGCGGATCGTGGCTGCGCTGCCGGTGTGCGTCACCGACGACGTCGACGCCGCACGGGCGCGCGCCGAGCAGGTGTTCGCGGTCTACAACACGCTGCCGAGCTACCGGGCGATGATGGATCGCGAGGGTGTCGATGGCCCGAAGGACCTGGCGATCGTCGGCACCGAGGCCGAGGTGCTCGACCAGCTCGCCGAGGCGAAGGCGATCGGTGTCACCGACCTCAACGCCGGCGTGTTCCCCGGCAACCCTGAGGAGGCCGAGCGCACCCGCGCCGTGCTCCGCTCGCTGGTGTAGTGGTGTACGACGGGTTCGCAGGGCTGAACGTCGAGGTTGCCGGTGGCATTGCCACTGTCACCATCGACAGCCCGCCGATCAACCTGTTCACGATCGAGTTGTTCCTGGCGACGGCGCGTCTCGCGCAACAGCTCGCGGATGACGACGCCGTTCGGGTCGTGGTGATGCGGAGCGCGAACCCTGAGTTCTTCATCGCCCACTTCGACGTGGAGGCGATCCTCACGTTCCCGACGTTCCCCGACGGTGTGCCCGAGCCGACTGAGCTCAACGCCTATCACGTGATGTGCGAAGCGTTCCGAACGATGCCGAAGGCGACCATCGCGGTCATCGAAGGTCGGGTCGGCGGCGGTGGCAGCGAACTCGCGTTGAGCTTCGACATGCGCTTCGCGAGCCCCGGTGCGGTCTTCAGTCAACCCGAGGTGGCGCTCGGGATTCTGCCCGGTGGCAGCGCCACGGTGCGGCTGCCGCGGCTGATCGGCCGCAGTCGGGCGCTCGAGGTGATCCTCGGTTGCGACGACATCGACGCACGCACCGCCGAGTCGTGGGGCTGGGTCAACCGAGTGCTGCCCGACGGCGAGCTGTGGCCGTTCGTCGATCGGCTGGCGGCGCGCATCGCAACGTTCCCGCCGCATGCGGTCGCCGCGGCCAAGGCGTGCGTGGTGCGAGCGGAGCAGAACGTCGAGCCCGACCTGCTCGCAGAAGGTGCTGCGTTCACCGGCACGCTCGGCGGGCCCGGCACGCAGGATGCGATGCGCCGATTCCTCGAACTCGGCGGACAGACACGCGAGGGCGAGCTGCGCCTCGGAGAACTCGCCGGCGAAGTGGCGACGACAACAGGAGAGCCTGCATGAACGTGCGTGACGCGGTGTACGAGCGGCGGTCGATCCGTGGGTTCCTGCCCGACCCGATCGACGACGACGTGCTCCGCGAGCTGTTGGTCGACGCGTCGTTTGCGCCGAGCGGCGGCAACCTCCAGCCGTGGCGGATCTACGTCGTCAACGGCTCGGCCATGACGCAGCTGCGCGAACACCTCGTCGGCCAGCCGCCGCTCGAACCGACCGAGTACGACATCTACCCACCGAAGCTCTCCGAGCCGTATCGCACCAACCGGTTCACCGTCGGCGAGCAGATGTACGCGCTCCTCGGCATCGAACGCGATGACAAGGAGGGGCGGTTCGCGCAGTTCGCGCGCAACGGCGACTTCTTCGGTGCGCCGGCCGCGCTTTTCTGTTTCGTCGACCGGCAGATGGGCCTGCCGCAGTGGTCCGACCTCGGGATGTTCCTCCAAACCTTCATGCTGCTCGCCGTCGAGCGTGGCCTCGCTACGTGCGCGCAGGAGTACTGGTCGGTGCGTCACGGTGCGATCCGCTCGTTCGTCGGCGCGCCCGACGAGGAGATGCTGTTCTGCGGTCTGTCGATCGGTCGCCCCGATCCGAGCGCCACGATCAACGCATTGCGCTCCGAGCGAATGCCACTCGATCAGTGGGTGCGGTTCCTGCGCTGAGGCACGCTTGCTCGCGGTGATGCGGAAGGTGGAGCGGTGGGTCGGTGGTGCCATCGTCGTGTACGCCGTGTGGCTGCTGTCGCTGGCCAACGTCGATGTCGGCGCGACGACCGGGCCCACGAACTGCGGACCCGGAGCCCTGCAGGTTCTCGCGTTCGGGCCGTGATGATCGGCCTTGCGGCGGTGGCGCTGGCGGTCACGTATGCGGGTCTCGGCGCGCTGCGACGGGAACGCCGCCGGAGCCGCCGATCATCGTGACGGTCAGGGACGGGGGCCGAGGAGGTCCCATCGGTTGCCGGCCACGTCGACGAAGACGGTGACTCGGCCGTAGGGCTGGTCACGCGGCTCGTCGATGAACACCACGTCGTGGGCGCGCATCCGGGCGTACGCCTCGTCGAAGTCGTCGACGCGCAGGAACAGACCGACGCGGCCCGCGAACTGGTTGCCGATCGCGGCGCGCTGGTCGTCGCCGTCGGCCAGCGCGAGGAGCAGGCCGGTGGTCGCGCCGGGCGGGCGGACGACGACCCAGCGCTTGGGCTCGCCGGCATCGGTCGTGGCGGGGGAGTCTTCGACGAGCTCGAAGCCGAGTGCCTCGACGAAGAACTCGATCGCCGCGTCGTAGTCGTCGACGATGACGACGGTCTGCTCGATGTGCGTCATCGCCCCGTCGGCCCGACCGGTGTGCTCGCACTGCTCATGACCGACTCTCGCACGTCGGGCGCACGGACCGGCGCATCCGTGAGGTCCAACCCCCCACCAGCGGCTCCAGCCGCACGGACCAGATCATCGATGCGGTTCCAACTGGCGGAAGCGGGTGGAGGCTCACGGATGCCCGTCGGGCGGGCGGACCGGTCAGCGCAGGGTGACGGGCGTGGCGCCGACACCGGCGGCCGCTGCGCGGTTCACTTGGTCGAAGAAGTCGTTGCCCTTGTCGTCGACCACGATGAACGCGGGGAAATCCTGCACCTCGATCTTCCACACCGCTTCCATGCCGAGCTCGGGGTACTCGAGCACCTCGACCTTGGTGATGCAGTCCTGCGCGAGACGAGCCGCGGGCCCGCCGATCGAGCCGAGGTAGAACCCGCCGTGCGCCTTGCACGCGTCGGTCACCTGCCGCGACCGGTTGCCCTTCGCGAGCATGACGAGGCTGCCGCCAGCGGCCTGGAACTCCTCGACGTAGCTGTCCATGCGGCCCGCCGTGGTGGGTCCGAACGAGCCACTCGCCATGCCCGCAGGCGTCTTCGCCGGACCTGCGTAGTAGACGCAGTGATCGAGCATGTACTGCGGCAGGCCCTGGCCTGCGTCGAGGCGTTCCTTCAACTTGGCGTGCGCGATGTCGCGGGCCACCACCATCGGTCCGGTCAGCATCACGCGTGTCTTCACCGGGTACTTGCTGAGCGTGGCGCGGATCTCGCTCATCGGCCGGGTGAGGTCGATCTGGACGACC
>JBMOFX010000014.1:0-20655 GCA_049318665.1 Ilumatobacteraceae bacterium
CGAACACGTCGCTGCCGGGCCAGTTGAAGCTGTGCCAGTAGCAGACCGCGATGCGGAGATGGTCTGCCATCCGCTTGCCGGCCACGATCCGGTCGGGGTCGTACACCAAGTAGCGCAGCCCGTCTCCCGGCGGTGCGCTTGCGGGGGCAACTGGCTCGGGGACGTCGGTGAAGAACTCGGTCATGAGATGCTCCGTCGGGGTGGGCTGATCGCGTTGTTCACCGTTGACCGCCGTCCAGCCACCCTGGCGTCGCGTTCCACGCGTCGTCGAACACGAGATCGGTCAGCGGTTTGCGCCGCACCGGACCATGCCGGCCAGCCGGGTGGCCGAGCGTGATGCACGCCGACAGCGCCACCTCGTCGGGGATGGCCAACAGCGACCGGAGTGGAGCTTCCACCGCGAGGTGCCACATCGTGAGCGCGCCGCCGAGGCCGATCGCCCGAGCAGCGAGCAGCAGGTTCTGACATGCGGGGTACACCGACGCGCCTTCGTAAGGTCCGGCCTCGCGGTACCGCTGGAGACAGACCAGCACGATCACCGGCACCTGCTCGATGTGATCGACGTAGTGCTGCATCGTTGCGGCGGTGCGCGCCTTCGGCGAGCCGGGTTCGAGCCCGCTCCCCTGGTCGTAGCCATCGCTGCGACGCTTCGCTGACCAACCCGCACGAAACGACTCGCCGAGGAGCGCTTTCGCTGCCGTGGCGTTCGGGCCGTCACGCAGGACGAGAAACCGGAAGGGTTGTCGGTTCGAGCCGCTCGGCGCGCGTGACGCGTGCCAGAGAATCGTCGACAGGTCGTCGTCGGTGATCGCTTCGTCGGTGTAGCGCCGGATCGCCCGCGTGGTGGCGAGGCCCTCCAGCAGGCGAGGCTCCTCCACCACCGATCAGCGGCCCGTGAAATCGGGGGAACGCTTCTCCATGAACGCTGCGACACCCTCGCGGAAGTCGGCGGTCCGCATCAGCGGCAGCAACTGGAGGAAGACATGATGCACGTTCTGTTCGAACGTCTCCGTCTCGGCCGCACGCATCATTCGCTTGATCGCCCGCACCGCAAGCGGCGCGTTCGCTGCGATCTTGGCGGCGAGCGCACCGACGTGCTCGTGCAGCTCACCGTCGGGGACGACGTGGTTGACGATGCCGAGGGCATGCGCCTCGTCGGCCAGCAGCGTGCGACCGGTAAACGCGAGTTCGGCCGCCTTGGCGTAGCCGATCATCCGGGGCAAGAGCCAGGTCCCACCGCTCTCGGGGAGGATGCCGCGCTTCGCGAAACCAGAGTTGAGCTTCGCCGACCGAACGGCCACTCGGATGTCGCAGCCGAGCGCCAGATCGAGCCCGTAGCCAGCCGCGCCACCGTTCAGCGCACAGATCGTCGGCGTGTCGATCCCGTGCAGCACGATCGGCGGCGCGTTGCGGATGTCGAACTCGCCCGGGATGCCCTCCCCGCCGCCCATGTTGCCGAGCTCGCCGGGGCGCGCACGCATCTGCGCCGACAGATCGAGTCCGGCGCAGAACGCGCGACCAGCACCGGTGAGCACGATGCATCGGACGTCAGGGTTGCGATCGGCCTCGAGGAGCGCTGCCGACAACTCATCGAGCATCGGCCCGGAGATCGTGTTGAGGCGCTCAGGGGCGTTGAGCGTGACGGTGGCGACGTGGTCGGCCACCGAGGACAGCACCTCGGCGGGCACCGACGGAGAGGACGCAGTGTCGGACATGAGCGGACCGTAGCCCCGTGAACGGCATGTAAACGTGTCGATCAACGCCAGGGGGTGGTTGGCAGGCGACTCGAATCCGGTTTAGTCTGCAAATCTCTAATACCACCGAAGGGCACCTGCCCGGAGGAACTCCTAGGGGGAGAACCACATGCAGAAATCCCATGCGCGCCGTGCTGGCGCGCTGATCGTGGGCTTGGCGCTGGTTGCAGCGGCTTGCGGAAGCGACGACAATGCGGCGACGGAGACCACCACCGCCGAGACCACCGTCACGACGACGGCGAGCACCGACGCTCCCGAGACGACGGTTGCGACCGCCGAGGGTGGCGACCTGGAGGGCTTCACCGGCACCACGCCGTTGACCCCGCTGGGCGACGACTTCAAGTCGAAGCTGCTCGAAGTCGACCCGGCGCTGACGGACTTCAACTACGCCGGCGAGGCATACGACCTCACCACCGTGATGGCCCTGGCGGTCGAGCTGGCCAAGGATGACGGCATTGCCTATGCCAGCGAGATCATCGGTATCACCCGCGATGGTGAGAAGTGCACCGATTTCGCATCCTGCAAGGCGATCATCGATGCCGGCGGCGACCCCGACTTCGACGGCATCTCCGGCCCGATCACGCTCAACGGCGTGGGCGATCCGCTCGAGGCCAGCTACGGCGTGCTCACCATGGGTGCCGACAACCGTATCGACGACTCGAAGACCATCTTCCTCCCTGCCAAGGCAGCCGATGACGCCGACGTCGCGGTCGTCCCGGTCGAGGGTGACCGTGCCGGTGACGGCACGTTCAAGGTCGGCACGCTCCTCCCGGTGACGGGTTCGCTTGCCTTCCTCGGGCCACCCGAGATCGCTGGCGTGGACCTCGCAGTCAAGGAGATCAACGCTGCTGGTGGCGTGCTCGGCAAGCCGATGGAGCTGGTGAAGGGTGACTCGGGCGATACCGCCGAGTTCGCCAACCAGACCGTCGACAGCCTCCTCGCCGAGAACGTCGATGGCATCATCGGTGCGGCCGCTTCCGGCGTGTCGCTCGGCGTCATCGACAAGATCACCGGCGCTGGCGTCGTCCAGTTCAGCCCGGCGAACACGTCGGACAAGTTGACGACCTACCCCGACAAGGGCCTCTACTTCCGTGTCGCTCCCCCGGACCTGCTCCAGGGCGCGGCCATCGCGAAGCTCGTTTCGGATGATGGCGCCAGCAACGTCGCCATCATCGCTCGTAACGATGCCTACGGCACCGGCCTGGCCGACGTCGTGGAGAAGACCCTCACGGCTTCGGGCGTGACGGTCAGCGTCAAGAAGATCTACGAGCCCGACGCCGGCACGTTCGACGCCGAGGTCGCGGAGATCAAGGGCGCCAGCCCCGACGCAATCGTGGTGATCGGCTTCGAGGAGTCCTCGAAGATCCTCCGCACGCTCGTCGAGAACGGCATCGGTCCGAAGGTCGTCAAGACCTACGGCTGCGATGGCAACATCGGCAACGGTCTGGGCGAGAGCTACGACGCCGGGAAGTGATCACTGATCACTGACTGGTCCTCGTGACCGTCTGACAGGCCCCCGGGTTCCGACCCGGGGGCCTGTTCCGTTTTCCCGTCGGGGTCAGCGGGGTGTCAGCCGCCGGTGGAGCGGCTGAGGGTGCCGAGGTACAGGCCGATCACGTTGGGATCGGCAAGCAGCTCACGACCGGTACCGGTGTACGCGTTGCGGCCCTGATCGAGGACGTACCCGCGGTCGCACACCTGGAGACAGCGACGAGCGTTCTGCTCGACCATCAGGATCGCCACGCCACTCGAGTTGATGTGACGGCACTGGATGAACACCTCGTCCTGCAACATCGGCGACAGACCGGCTGAGGGCTCGTCGAGCAGCAGCACGCTCGGATCGAGCATGAGCGCACGCCCCATCGCAACCATCTGCCGCTCACCGCCAGAGAGTGCGCCCGCTCGCTGCGACGCACGCTGCCTGAGCTTGGGGAACATCTCCGAGACGTAGTCGAACCGCTCGTGGAAGATCTTCGGCTTGAGGTAGCACCCCATCTCGAGGTTCTCTCGCACCGTGAGGCTGGGGAACACGTTGCGCGACTGCGGCACGAAGCCCACACCGCGCTCAACGAGCTCGTGTGCTTTGCGACCGGTGATGTCATCACCGTGCAACTCGACCGTGCCCGACTCGATGCGGAGCTGGCCGAGGATCGCCTTGAGCAGGGTGCTCTTGCCTGCGCCGTTCGGCCCGATGATGCCCACGAACTCCCCTGGCGCGACGTAGAGGTTGCATCCGTTCAAGATGTTCACGTCGGGGGTGTACCCGGCGACGATCTCCGTGACGTCGATGACGTTGCGCTGTTCGGTGTTGTCGGTCATGAGGGGATCCCGAGGTCGGTGTTCTGATGTGACCCAAGGTAGGCGTCGATGACGGCTTGATTCGCTCCGATGACGGCTGGCGGGCCTTCGGCGATGATGCGACCCTCGGCCATCACCACCACCCAGTCGCTGATCTCGTGGACCATGTCCATGTCGTGTTCGACGAACAACACCGTCCGTCCTTCGTCCTTAAGACTGCGGATGTGGTCGAGGAGGCTCTGCTTGAGCGCCGGGTTCACTCCCGCCATCGGCTCGTCGAGCATGATCATCGTCGGTTCGACCATCAGTGCTCGGGCCATCTCGAGCAGCTTTCGTTGCCCACCCGACAGTGATCCGGCGTACTCGTCCCGCATGTGGTCGAGCTTGAATCGGTGCAGCAGCGCTTCGGCACGTTCGGTGTTGGCCGTCTCCTCGCGCCGCCACAGGAAGCTGAACGGTGCCGCCCAGAATCGTTCGCCCAGCTGGTTGGCGGCACCGAGGCGCATGTTCTCGATGACCGAGAGACGCGTGAGGCTCTTCGTGAGTTGGAAGGTGCGCACCATGCCCAACTTGGCGGTGCGGTGCGGTGCGATGTTGCGCATCGGCGTGCCGTCGAACGACCAGTTGCCATCGTTCACCTCGTCGAAGCCGGTGAGGAGGTTGAAGAACGTGGTCTTGCCGGCGCCGTTCGGCCCGATCAGCGCGGTGATCGAGTTGCGCTGCACCTCGAGGTGCTCGACGTCGACGGCGACGAGGCCGCCGAAGCTTCGACGAACCTGATCGGCGACGAGGATCGGATCGGGCTTGCGAGCGCCAGGTTCGCATGCGGTCTGGTCGATCCAGGACGAGGTGTCATCGGACATCGAACGCCTGCTCTTTCCGGTTGCCGAAGATGCCCTGCGGTCGGAAGACCACGAGCAGTGCCAATCCACCACCGACGATCATGAACCGAACGAACGGATAGTTGTTCGCCGTGATCAGCCATTCCGGCGCCTGCCAGCCGGTCGTGTCGGTGATGTTGCGCAAGAACTCCTGGCTGAACGAGATGATGAACCAGAAGATGATCGACCCGATGATCGGTCCTTTCACCTTGCCGACGCCACCGAGGACGAGGATTGCGTAGGCGAAGAACGTCGTCTCGGTTCGGAAGCTGATCGGGCTCGCCGACTGCGCACCGGTCGCAAGGATCACACCGCCGAACGCACCGATCACACCGCCCAGCACGAGGCTGATCATCTTGTAGGTGAACACGTTCTTGCCGAGGCTGCGTGCCGCGTCTTCGTCCTCGCGGATGCTGCGGAGCACACGGCCCCACGGGCTGCGGATCACGGCCCACACGAACAGCGCAAACACGGCCACGAGCGTCCAGCCCATGATGATCACCCAGAGGTCGAAGGCGGTGAGCGGCTGCTTCCACAGGAAGTAGCGCTTCGTCGGGTCGGGGATCCGGTTGCGGAAGTCTTCGGTGAAGCTGTTGATGCCATCGGTGCCGCCCGACCACGAGGTCCACTTCGGGGTGGACATCAGCAGTCGGAGGATCTCCGCTGCGGCGATGGTGACGATGGCGAGGTAATCGGAACGCAGTTTCAGCGTGGGCACGCCGAGCAGCAACGCAAACACGGTCGCAGTGACGATGACGAACGGCAGGCACGCGAAGTAGTTCCAACCCCACACGGTGACAGGAATGGCGACGCTGTAGGCGCCGACCAGCATGAAACCTGCCTGACCGAAGTTGAGGAGGCCGGTGTAGCCGAAGTGCACGTTGAGTCCGAGCGCAGCAAGCGCGAAGCCGATCGCTTGCACGCCAAGCGCCGCGTAGAGCGCACTGGAGATGATGAGGGGCCAGTTCATCCGATCCGCTCCTTCTTGCCGAGGATGCCCTGGGGTCGCACCAAGAGGATGATGATCAACGCCGCCAGCGCGCCGATGTTCTTGAGGTCGGTGAAACTCGGGAACACCCAAGCCCAGAGCTGCACGGTGACACCGATGACCAGCGAGCCAACCAGCGCACCGAATGGCCGGCCGAGGCCGCCGAGGGTGATCGCCGCGAACATCAGCAGCAGCAGTCGGCTGCCCATGTTCCACTGGACCTGCTCGTCGAGGCCGAACAGCACCCCCGAGAGGCCGGCGAGCGCTCCACCGAGCAGCCACACGAACAGGATGATCCGATCGGTGTTGATGCCAGTCGACGACGAGAGGTCGGGGTTGTCCGAGACCGCACGGATCGCCTTGCCGGTGCGGGTCCGGAGCAGCATGTATGCCACGCCACCGATACACGCCAGCGAGATGGCAGCACCGATCGTGTCTCTCGGCGTGGCGCCGAACGGACCGATGTTCCAGTTCTCCTGGCTGGAGAACTGGGGGAACGACTTGGGCTGCGCACCGAAGCGGAACTGGATGAGGAAGCGCATGAAGATCGCGATACCGATCGACACGATCATCATCGAGGTGAGGCCGATGTGGCGGCGGCGCATCGGACGCCACACGCGGGTCTCGAGCAAGCCAGCAAAGACCGTGCAGACCAACACCCCGCAGAGCGTCGCGAAGGCCAATTGCAAGAACGCCGAGAACCCGGTGGTACCGCTGAAGATGCGAACGTTGGCGGCAACGGTCCACGCCACCACGGCGCCGAGCGTGACCGTCTCGGCGTGCGCGAAGTTCGACAGGCCGGTCGTTGCGTAGATCAGCGACAGCCCGACGCTCATGATCGCGATGACGAGGCCGAACCGGAGTCCGGTGAACAGCGCCTGCGGCAGCCGATCGAGCCGGCTCTTCGCCTCAGGACCAGCCGAGCCGAGGTTGAAGTTCGCGTTGCCGCCGAGGCCCTCGGTGACGGTCACGGTGCGCTCACCCGTGTCGCCTTCGGGTAGCCCGAATTCTTTCGGCAGGGTGGCGGGATCGAGCTTGACTGTGAACGACCCACCCGTCGGAACAGGGATCTCTGCGATGCCCTTGGCATCGGTCTCGTCGCGGCCGATCTCCTTGCCAGCGGCGTCGAGCGCGACGACGGCAACTCCTTCAACCGGCTCCTTCTTCGCGCCGACCTCGTCACCGGTGTGCTGGACGCGGACTCGAATGATGGTGTCTGCAGCCTGCGCAGGCGTCCACATCGTGGCGGCGACCGCCATGAACGCCAGCACCACGGCGAGTAGATGTCGAATTCGGATAGTCACTCGCTGCATCGCTCCCGCTGCGTCGATCGGCCAAGGGGCCTGGACGGCGCCGTATTTGATCGCAGGTTCGTCTCCGCGTCAACCGACGGACGTCGTGCGAGGCAGCATGTCACACTCCGTTCACGGGAGAAGACCGCCGGATACTACGGTCCCGGCTCGATGAGCTCGCTCGACAGCACGCAGGCCGTTCCGCAACCGACGATCCGGACGCAGGTCGATCCAGAGGGTTGCGAACTCCTCCTGATCAGACACGGTCGGTCGGCCGATGTGGTCCCAGGTGCTCCCGATTCGTCGAATCCGCCGCTTCACGAGATCGGGCATCGGCAAGCCGCGGCGCTTGCGGCGCGACTCGCCGCGGTGCACCTGGACGCCGTCCACAGTTCGCACCTGGCACGCGCCGTCCAGACCGCCGAGCCGCTGGCCGCGGCACGCCAACTCGTCGTGGAAGAACATCCCGATCTCCAGGAGGTGCACCTCGGCGCATGGGGAAACGGTGAGTTCCGCCGTCGCGCCTCGGTTGCCGACCCGGAGTTCGTCGAGTGGAGCCGAAGCGGTCGTTGGGACGGCATCCCCGGCTGCGAGGGCGACGACGCGCTGCGCGCCCGCTTCGCCGCGGTCATCGACCGCCTGGCGGCTGTCCATCGCGGCCAACGGATCGCGGTCGTTGCCCACGGTGGCTCGATCAACGCCTACGTCTCGCATCTGCTCGGCGTCCATCGATCGCTGTGGATGACGGTCGAGAACACCAGCATCACGCTGGTGCGACTCAGCCCTGCGGCCGGACCTACGGTGGTCACCGTGAACGATTGCCATCACCTCTATGACCCGGTCATCGGGCCGACCATCGCGCCATGACCATCACCGAGCGTCCTGCACCGGTCCGGTCGAGGATCAGCGAACTGTTGGGTGTCGACTACCCGATCGTCCAAGCACCGATGGGCTGGATCGCTCGCTCGGCGCTGGCCTCCGCAGTCAGCAACGCCGGTGGCCTCGGCATCATCGAGACGTCGTCGGGTGAGCTCGATGCGATCCGCGTGGAGATCAAGCGAATGCGCGAACTCACCGACAAGCCGTTCGGTGTCAACATCGCCCAGCTGTTCGTGCGCGACCCCACCATCGTCGACTTCGTCGTCGAGCAGGGCGTTCGTTTCGTCACCACCTCCGCTGGTGATCCCACCAAGTACACGTCGAAGTTGAAGGACGCCGGTCTCACCGTCTTTCACGTGGTGCCGACGCTCGCCGCCGCCTTGAAAGCAGTCGATGCGGGCGTGGACGGTCTCGTGGTGGAGGGAGGCGAGGGTGGCGGATTCAAGAACCCACGTGACGTCGCGACGATGGTGCTCGTGCCGCTCGTGCGGTCGAGGGTGTCCGTGCCGATCATCGCCGCCGGCGGGATCACCGACGGATACTCGATGGCCGCCGCGTTCGCGCTTGGCGCCGAAGGCGTGCAGATGGGGACTCGGATGGTGAGCGCCGCCGAGAGTCCGGTGCATCAGAACTGGAAAGACGCCATCGTCGGCGCCGCCGAGACCGACACCGTGTTCCTCAACCGGTTCTCCCGGCCGGGCCTTCGGGCATTGCGTACCGAGCGAACCGAACGACTCGAGCGCGACGAGCACGTGGCGCTTACCGAGATGGCCACGGCGATGGACCTGTACTTCGGGGGCGACATGGAAGCATCGATCGCGCTCACCGGACAGGTCGCCGGCCGCATCGACGCGGTGCGAACCGCTCGAGACATCGTCGAGTCGACGGTCCGAGAGTTCCGCGAGCGGATCGCCGATCTTCAGGGTCGTTGAATCGGCCACCCCGGCGGGTTAGTCTGCCCGCCAGGCGGAGACCTCATTGCTCCTTTGCCGTACCCCCACGGACGATGCGAGCCGTGATTGCTGGTACGCAGGAGGTCGAGCGGTGACGCTGGTGACGGTCAGAAAACTTGGGGTCACGGTGTTCGTGGCCTTCATGGTGCTCTCGTTCTGGAGCAACCCCTCAGGGAGCGCGCAGACCTTCGCCGACTTCCTCGGCGACGTCGGCAGCTTCTTCTCGACGATCATCGAAAAGATCATCGAGTTCGTCAGCGCCCTCGGCAACTGATCCGCCGAGGCGCCGCTCACTGGTGGCGGCGATCATCCAGACCGTCACACCCCACAGCAGGGTCGCGCCGGCGATGTGGACTGCGACGAGCGCAGCGGGCACACCGGTGAAGTACTGCAGGTAGCCGATCGCTGCTTGGCCGAGCGCCACACAGACCCAGGCCACGAGAACGCCGTCGAGGATCTTGCGGTCACTCGGTCGTGAACGGAGCGACCACATCAGCGACACCACGGTGGCGACCGCAATCCACACCGCCACGCTGTGGATCTGCGCAGCGCTGGAGATGTCGATGCCGAAGCGGCGAGCTCGTTCGTCGCCTGCATGCGGGCCGGCGCCGGTGACGACGGTGCCCGCAACGATCGCGAGCAGCGTCGTGACGACGACGAGTCGCAGGTGCCACACGGTGGGCATGCTCACGCGTCGGCTGATCGGACCATCCGGTTGGCCGGCGCGGTGCAGCAGCCACACCGCGTTCGCGACGAGCACCATCGACAGCAGGAAGTGGCCCTGCACAGCCGCCGGGTGGAGGTCGACCAGGACGGTGATGCCACCCAAGATGATCTGGCCCACGACCCCGGCGACCAACCCGAGCGACAACCAGGTGAGATCACGACGACGTGGCGAGCGCGCAAGCGAGCCGAGCACAGCGAGCATCACGCCGACCGCCACGAGACCGGTGAAGAGCCGATTCACCTGTTCGATCGCGGCGTGCGTCGAACTCACGTCGATCAGCTTCTCGTTGTTGCAGTTGGGCCAGTCGTCGCACCCGAGTCCGGCGCCGGTGAGACGCACACCAGCGCCACTGACGACGATCACGCACAGCAACCCGAGGGCCACGGCGCAGATGAGCCGGTACCGCTGCGGGGAGAGGCGCCATCGCTGCACACCGCTCAGCGTACGGTGAGCGGGCGAACCCCGCCCACTCACAACCCACGTGTGGGCGGTGGCTACGGTCACGTTCGTGCTCACCAGTTACGACGACTTCCCGATCCATCAGGCGTCCGTTCCCGTGGCCCACTCGGCGACGGGTGATCTCAACCACTACGACCGGTACTTCTTCAACGGGTACACCGCGGACGGCGGCCTGTACTTCGGGCTCGCCATGGGTCTCTATCCGAACCGCCACGTGAGCGACGCGGCGTTCTGTGTGGTCCGGAACGGCGCACAGCGCAGCGTGTTCGCTTCACAGCGCGCGCCGCTCGACCGTCTCGACGCTACGACGGTCGGGCCGCTGCGGGTCGAGGTGATCGAACCGTTGCGATCCCTCCGACTCGTGGTCGATGCGCCCGAACAGGGGTTGCGTGCCGATCTCCGTTTCGACCGCCGCTCCCCCGTCATCGAAGAACCGCACTTCTTCCAACGCATCGGTAACCGGACGTTCTTCGATTACACGCGCCTGACCCAGTTCGGCGCATGGACCGGCTGGATCGAGACCGACGGTGAACGGATCGTCGTCGAGCCCGACGCGGTGCTCGGCACTCGCGACCGATCGTGGGGAACCCGACCGATCGGCGAACCCGCGCTGTCCGGTGCACCCGTTGGCTGGC
The DNA here is from genome assembly GCA_049318665.1 of Ilumatobacteraceae bacterium. Classification (GTDB taxonomy): domain Bacteria; phylum Actinomycetota; class Acidimicrobiia; order Acidimicrobiales; family Ilumatobacteraceae; genus VFMC01. The sequence goes on from JBMOFX010000014.1 coordinate 10,867, forward strand.
CGCCGCAGTTCTTCTGGCTCTGGGCGCCGGTGAACTTCCCGTCGCTGTCGACGCACTTCGACGTCAACGAGTACGCCGACGGTCGACGCTGGCACGAGGTCGGCGCCATTGCCCCTGTCGGTGACGCCGAGGCACGCCTGGTGCGGACGGTCGAGTGGCGGGTGACATGGCGACCGGGCACGCGATGGGCCGACGCGTTCGAGTACGACCTGGTCGACTGGGACGGCTCGATCACGACGGTGCGGTTGGAGCCCCAGTTCGAGTTCATGATGCGCGGCATCGGCTACGGCCATCCCGAGTTCGGACACGGCTACTGGAAGGGCGAGTCGGTCGTCGGTGGCGAGGTGCTGCCACTGCCCGTGGCCGAGCCGTGTACCCGGGAGCACGTGCACGTGCAAGCGCTCTGCCGCGCCACGGTCACGTTGCCGAACGGAGACGTTGAGCACGGTGCCGGCATTCTCGAGCAACTCGCGATCGGCGATCACGTCAGCGGGCTGACCGGGATCTTCGACCCGGCGTAGGACTCGCCTTCTTGGTGCGACAAGTAGCCTGCGACGATGCCAGCAGCAATCGAAGTCGCGACCGCCGACGCCGACTACGACGCCTTCGGGGTGCTGATCCGCGAGTACTGGACGTGGCTCGAGGACCGCTACCACTACGTGCCGGGCTTCATCGACTCAGTTGGCGGCAACCAGGCCCTCGATGCCGAACTCGACTCGCTGAGCACGACCTACGGTCCGCCGCTCGGTCGTGTCCTGCTCGCCTACAACGGCGACGAACTCGCAGGTGGCGTTGCGATGAAGGACCTGGGCGACGGGTCGTGCGAGATGAAGCGGCTGTATGTGCCCGCCCGCTTCCAGGGTCACGGCATCGGGCGTCTGCTCGTCCACGCGCTGATCGACGCAGCGACCGCCGACGGCTTCGCGCTGATGCGGCTCGACACTGGCGAGCAGAACACCGAAGCGATCGCCATGTATGAGTCGATGGGCTTCCGGCATTGCCCACCGCATCACGACTACCCGGCCGAACTCTTGGAACGCCTGAAGTTCATGGAGCGATCGCTTTAGGTGTGACGGATTGTCATGCCACCGTCGACCGGGATGATCGCACCGTTGACGAAGCTCGCCGATGGCAGGCACAGGTTGAGGGTCATGTGGGCCACCTCTTCCGGGTCGCCGTAGCGGCGCAGCGGGACGCGTCGCTTGGCGTAGGTGGCCTTCGCCTCATCGTCGATGCCCGCGGTCATGCCCGTGTCGATCGGTCCGGGGCAGATGCAGTTGACCGTGACACCGTGGCGACCCAGTTCGACAGCAAAGCTCTTCGTCAACCCGACCACACCTGCCTTCGAGGCCGCGTAGGCAGCGAGGCCCGAGGTGGTGACGATCGCTTCGGTGGACGCGATGTTGACCACTCGGCCACCACCGTCGGCCGCGCGAAGGTGCGCGAGCGCCAGACGGATCAGGCGAGCGTGCGCGGTGAGGTTGACGTCGAGTGTGCGTGCCCAGTTCGTCTCGAACGAATCGTCGTCCTGGAACGCCGAGTTGATGAGCGACACGCCGGCGTTGTTGATCAGCACGTCGAGACCACCGAGCCCCGCGACCGTCTCGTCGACGGCACGAGCCAGCGAGTTGCGATCAGCAACGTCGCACACCACTCCGATCGCTACATCGTGGCCGTGCGCAGATCGGATCTCGTCAACGACCGCCTGCACCCGTTCGCCGTCGAGATCGAGCACGGCAACCTTGGCGCCTTCGTCGGCGAACAGGTGCGCCGTCGCACGGCCCATGCCCGAGGCGGCGCCCGTGACAAGCACCCGCCGACCGGCCACCGAACGGGAAAGCCGTGTCAGGCGCGTCACGTGGGCGAACGATAGCGTTCGAACCAGTGAAGAAGCAGACGGTCGAAGAGAGACGCAACGAGATCCTCGAGGTCACGTGTCAGGTGGTGATCGAGCGTGGCTTCGCCGGCACACGCATCAGCGACGTGGCCAAGCGACTCGACGTATCGAGCAGTCTCATCCACTACCACTTCGACTCGAAAGAGCAGCTCCTGGCCGAAGCGTTCGCTCACTTCGCGCAGGTCGACCTCGCAGAGATGGATGACGAGGTGCGCGCTGCGCCAACCGCGATCGCACAGCTCGATCGGATGATCCAGAACATGGTGCCCGAGGGCAGCGGTGACCTCGAGTGGATGCTGTGGATCGACGGGTGGGGCGAAGCGCTCCGGAACCCGATGATGAAGAAGATCAGCCAGCAGCTCGACGAGCAGACGTCCGACATGCTGGAGCAGGTCCTCGAAAGTGGCGTCGCGTCCGGCGAATTCGCATGCGTCTCACCCGAGAACACCGCCATCCGCCTCACCGCGTTGATCGACGGGCTCGCCGTTCAGTTCGCGGCGCACGAAGGGATGATGGACCGCGCAAAGCTCATCGATCACGTCCGCATCGTCGCCGCCGCAGAGGTCGGGCTCACGCTCGCCGATTTCGTCGGCGGATCATCCCCGGCCACGACATCCCAGGTCGGTGTGCCGACCGCCGCCACCGATACTGCGTTGCGTCAACTCGTTGCGGTGTCCGCCGACGCGGCGATTCGCAGCGATGCAGACGCGTGGGCAGCCACGTGGACCGACGACGCCGTGTGGACGCTCGAGCCTGGCAAGCCGATCAGCGGGCGCCAGGAGATCCGCAAGGCGTTCGAACGGCAGGCCAAGCGCTACAGCTGGATGGTGCAGTCCCCCACCGTCTGCGTGTTCGAGGTCGACGAGGCACACGGCAGCGCCACGGGACGCGTGACCTTCGACGAGCGATTCCAGCGGGTTCGTGGCGCTGCGGGAACCCTGCTCGGCACCTACGACGACCGCTACCGCCGAATTGGTGGCCGTTGGTTGTTCGAGTCGCGAACGCTGCACATCATCAACGCGACCTGATCGACCGAGGTCGAATCACACGGAGCGGTCGGCGACCGGCATGAACTCGGTATCGCTGAGCCGGGTGAGCGAGAACGAGTGTCCGTCGCCCAACTCGAAGCTGTGCAACCGGCTGACGGACGCGTGCTGGATGACGAAGCGGTCCCACTCCCACGGCGTCGGCGGTAGCCCGAGGAGATGACAGATCGTGACCGAGTTGGTTCCTGCATGCGCGACGAGCGCAATGCGACGGTCGGGATCGTCGATCTCCCAGAGCGGCAGCGCGCTCTCCTGTCGTCGGACGCCGCGTTCTTGGAGGAACAGTGAGCAGCCGGTGTTGATCCGGTCGACGAAGTCGGCCACGTTCTCACCGCCCTCGAGACCGCCCCACCTGGCGTGCGAGGCACGTTGCCGCTGCTCGCGGTAGGCCTCCTCGGCCTTCTCCTCGGGGGTGCCATTCCAGATCGGGTTGCGAATCTCCTCGAGCCACGGATCGATCGACTCGGAACGCCCGAGCACGTCAAACAGCGGCGCCGCAGTCTCTCGTGCCCTCACGAGCGGCGAGCAGTACACCTCGTCGAACTGCTCGGCCCGCAGATAGTCGGCCATTGCGGCCGCTTGGCGGCGTCCGAGCTCGGTGAGCGGGGGGTTGTCGACGTTGAGGCCGTTGCGGACCCATTCGGGCTGGCCGTGGCGGATGAGGACGATCTCCATGACGTCGCACAGCGTAGGGGAGGTCGGGCGCGGTAACGTCCCGGATCGGTGAGCAACACGGCAGGGACCACGGTGCACGGCGCAGGGGCGTATCAGCCCGGTTGGTACCCCGACCCGCTGCACCGCTACGACCACCGCTGGTACAACGGATCCACGTGGACGAGCGATGTCTCGGTGAACGGACGACGCTACGTCGACCCGGTGACGCCGGCGTCGTCAGGGTCGTCGCCCCCTGCGATGCCGGGCGGGCGATTGCCTCGGGGCCTCGCCATCTTCGCCTTGATCAGCGGGTTGGCCGCCGTGGCGACCACCTGGATGCCGTTCGTCGTCATCATCGGCATCGTGGCCGCCATCGTGGCGATCGGGCTGGCGATCACGGCACTCCGGCGCATTTCGAGGGGCACGGCCGACGGCAAGGGTATGGCGATCACGGGCCTCGTCTGCGCGGTGGTCGCGCTCGCACTGGCCCCGGTCGGCATCATCCTCACCCAGCGGACGACCCGCGAGTTCGTCCGCTTCATCGAGCCGGCTCCGCATCAGGTCGAGGTCACGTCGTGCAAGCACAACGCGGGGATTGCATCGGTCGCTGGCACATTGCGCAACGATGACGACACGATCCGCAGCTTCGTGGTGTTCGTCGACGTCATCGACACCGACGACAAGTCCACGCTCACCAGCGTGTTCGTGACGATCTCCGACGTCCCCGCCGGTACCGAGCGAACCTGGGAAGCGAGCGGCGGTGCGCCCGGTTCGCAGTCGGTGACCTGTCGGATCTCCGCCGTGACCGGGCCGTTCCCGTTCGGCCTGCAGCTCGACCCCTGAGGCGGGCTCAGCCCGACGTCGTCGAGACGACCCAGCTCTCGTACATCCGGGCGTAGGGTCCGTCGGCCTCGACCAGCACGTCGTGCGGCCCATCCTCGACGAGGCGCCCGTGGTCGAGCACCAGAACGCGATCTGCTCGGGCCGCGGTCGACAGACGGTGTGCGATCGAGATCGTCGTTCGGCCAGCGGCAAGCTTGTCGAGCGCACGCGTGAGTCGTACTTCGGTGAGCGCATCGACCGATGAGGTCGCCTCGTCGAGGACGAGGATGTCGGGGTCGACGAGCGACGCCCGGACGAGCGCGACGAGTTGCCGTTCACCGGCCGACAGCGAGGCGCCGCGTTGGCCGACCTCGGTGGAGAGCCCATCGGGCAGGCTCTCGAGCCAGTCGCCGAGTTCGAGGTCGGTGACGGCCTGTTCGATCTGTGCGAGCGAGAGGCCCGGCCGGGCGAACCCGAGGTTGGCAGCGATGGTGCCGTCGAACAGGAACGGTTCCTGCGGCACCACCACCAGGCGCTCGCGAAGATCGGGGTTCGCAACCTGCGTCAACGAGATGCCGCCGACCTTCACCTGCCCGTGCGTCGGGTCGGCGAGCCGAGCGATCAGACGTCCGAGCGTGGTCTTGCCGGACCCGGTCTCGCCCACGAGCGCCACCTGCTGGCCCGCCGGGATGTGAGCGGAGACCTCGATCAAGACCGGAGGTTCGTCATCGTCGATCGCTCGCGATCGATACGAGAACGTGACGTTGACGATGTCGACATCGAGCGCGCCGTCAGGCAAGCGGATCGGGGTCGTCGTCTCGGGCGGCCCAACCGGCATCTCGAGGATTCCGAGCACACGGCGGAGACCCGCCACGGCCGTCTGCGTCTGGTCGATCACCTCGGTGAACTCCGCGATGGGTTCGAGAAAGCGATAGGTGAGGAACATGAACCCGACCAGCGCGCCGGCCGTGAGCCCGCTGTCCGGGCCGCGCAGCAAGCCGACCGTGACGACCGACGACACGGTGAGCACGCTGAACACTTCCCCGGACGGGAACAGGAACGCGCCGATCGTCCCGGCACGGATGAAGGAGTTCGAGCGGCGGTGGCTGGCTTGCTTGGCCACCTCTGCGTAGTGCTCACCCGCACCATACGTACGAAGGGTCTCCGCGCCAGACACCACCTCGCTGATCGATGTCATCACGTCCGCGTTCTCGACGCGTGCCCGCTCGTATGCCTTCACGAGGTGGCGTTGCACCCGATGGAGCACGAAGCCCAGCGGTGCCGCGACCACGAAGGCGACGAGGGCGAGCACCCAGTCGTACGCCAGCATCACCGCTGCCACGGTGAGCATGAGGGTCCCGTCGAGCAGCCACGCCATCGCTCCCCAACTGAAGAACTGCGCGAGCGTTTCGACGTCGCTGGTGACCCGTGCGACCAGCGCGCCCTTCTTCTCCTCGTTGTGGTCGGCGATGCTGAGCCGGTGGATGTGCGCGAACAGGCGGACGCGTATGCCGTAGAGGGCTTCCTCACTCCGATACCCGAGCCGGGCAACAGCGGTTCGCTGGCAGATGGTCGCGACCACCACCACGAGGAGTCCGATCAGCGCAAGCGCCGTGATGGTGCCGACGCGCACCTCGCCGTCGCGGTATCCGCGATCGATCGATTGTTGGATGAGGATCGGCATCGCCACCCGGCCGAGCGCACCCACGACAGCGAGGCCCATCGTCAGCACGAACCCGGTGCGAAGTGCGGGTGCTTCCTGGACGCCACGCCCGATCGTCTCCACGGCGGTCCAACGGCTGATCGGCTCGGTCACGTCGGCACCTCCCCGTCGGCGAGGTCGTCGCGATCGTGTTCGAACGCCTGCATCAGTTCGCGGTACTGGTCGTTGTCGACCATCAGGTCGTCATGGCTGCCGAACGCCGCCACCTCGCCATCTGCGAGGTAGAGCACGTCGTCGGCCAACGCGATGGTCGACGGCCTCGATGCGACCACGACGACGGTCGTCCCGCCAAGCGTCGCACGCAGGTTGGCGATCACCTTCGCTTCGGTTGACGGGTCGAGTGCCGACGTCGTGTCGTCGAGGAGCAGGAGCCCCGGTCGGCGAACGAGCGCACGCGCCAACGCGATCCGCTGACGCTGCCCGCCGGACAGGCCAACGCCGCGCTCGCCGACGATGGTGTCGAGCCCATCGGGCAGCTCGTCGACGAACGAGGCCTCCGCGACCGCCAAGGCCGTCCGAACCCGGTCGTCATCCAGAGGTTGGCCGAGGGTGACGTTCTCGCGCACGGTGCCGGCGAAGAGAAACGGTTCTTGGAACACGATCGCAGTGGCGTCGGTGGGCACGGCGATGGTGCCCCGTGTGAGCGGGACGAGCCCTGCGATCGATTCGACCAACGTCGTCTTGCCCGCCCCGGTCGAGCCCACGACGGCCACCGTGCGTCCCGCAGCGATCGTGACGGTGAGACCCCGCAACACATCACGCTCGCCATCGTGCGTGACCCAGATGTCGTTCACCGCGACCGCGTGATCGGGTTGATGGACACGGGCGTCGGCAGGGTCGGATTCGATCGGCTCGTCGAGCAGCGACCGCATCCGGTCCCAGCCTGCCTGCGAATGCGGCAACTCCGACAGCGCATAGCCGATCAGTCGCAGCGGGAACACGAGCAGGGTGAACAGGTAGATGAAGCTCGTCAGCTCACCGACGCTGAGCGCCCCGGAACGCACTCGGTAGGCACCGCCGATCAGCAGCGCGATGTTCACCACGTTCGGCACACCATCGAGCAGCGCTTCGAACGCGCTGCGGAGGCGGACGGTTTCGATGCGAGCTTGTCGCAGCCTCGAAGCGATGACCGCGAGGCGCTCCGTCTCGCGACGCTCGGCGCCGAAGGCCTTCACCACGTGCACGCCGTCGAAGCTTTCGTGGACCGCGGCACTCAACACCCCGATCTCGCGTTGGGCAGTGCTGAAGTGGCGGTCGACGCGGTGCTGATAGGTGACGTTGAGGAACACGAGGACGGGGAACATCAACACGGCGGCCGTGCCCAGCAACGGATCGGTGATGATCAGCCACACACCCGACAACACCAAGATGACGACGACGCCGCTGGCATACGGCAGTGGCTGCAACACCGCGGTGGCGGCCTCCGTGTCGACGCCCGCACGCGTGATGAGGTCACCGGTGCTCTGACGTCGATGCCACGGCGCCGGCTGCACCACGACACGATCGATCACCTTTGACGTGAGCGACTCGGCGACCCGCCACGCGGTCCGGCCGGCAAACACACGTCGGATGATCACCCCGCCCGCGCGGACCAAACCGACCAAGATCAGCGAACCGAGGACCAGCACCACGGTTCGGGTCGGCACACTGCCTTCCTCGAAGCGAGGGCGGATCAGGTCGTCAGTGATTCGGCCGACGATCACCGCCGACAACACGGTGCACCCGGCGAACACCGCCGCCCCCGCAACCGCCGTGAGGAAGAGGCCCCAGTGCCCGCGCAGCAGGGCGCGAAGCAGCCGAGCGGCCTGCCGCCAGACGCCACTTCCCTCGCGATGTGTGACGGCTGCTGACACAGCGATCATGTCTAGCAGCGCATAGCGTGGGCGGATGCCCCAGTTGGACGTCGGCCTGTTGCTGTTGCGCGTGGTGTTCGGATTGTTCCTCGCCTATCACGGCTACAACAAGGTCGCTAGTGGACTGCGCAACACCGCCGGGTGGTTCGACAGCATCGGGATGCGCTGGCCACTGTGGCAGGCGCGGCTCGCGGCGACCACCGAGATCGGGGCCGGGGTCCTGTTCGCGGCCGGCCTCCTCACCGCGCTGGCGGCTGCGGGCATGATCGGCGTCATGGTGGTGGCCATCGTCGTGGCGCACTGGAAGGTCGGGTTCTTCATCTTCAAGCCGAACCAGGGTTGGGAGTACTGCGCATCGATCGCTGTGGTGGCGTTGAGCGTGGCGATCATCGGACCCGGCAGGTGGTCGCTCGATCACGCAATCGGACTGACCTGGTTCGACGGCTGGGTCGGTGCCGCGGTGGCGGCGGTGCTCGGCGTCGGCGGCGCACTCGCACAACTGTCCGTCTCGTACCGGCCCAAGCGGGTGGCGGCATGACCGCTCCTCAGACCGATGAGAGGGCTCGCCGCACCGTGGGCCAGACGATCATCCGGGTCGTGCTGACGATTGTGGTCCTGCTGATCCTGGTGATGTGGATCTACGCGTTCTTCTTCGCGTCGAAGAAGGCGGCCTACCGGGTCGACGATGCCGCGTGGCGAGCTCGCGCGGCGGAGCTGTGCTCGAAGTACACGCAGGAGCGACTGAAGCTCGTCGACACGTCGGGCGGCTACATCGAGAACCCCACGACTGAGCAGATGATCGAGCGGGCCGACGTCGTCGATCGGGCCACCGACATCCTCGAACGTCAGTTGGCCGACGTCGTCAGTGTGCAGCCCTCGTCGGTGCGAGACCGCGACCTGGTCGCCAAGTACGAGGGCTACTGGAACATGGTGCTGGCCGACCGCCGCGCCTACACCGCCACGTTGCGCGACCTTCGGCTCGAGCCGTACGGCGAGACCAAGGTGGACGGCGGACCGGTCAGCAACCTGCTCACCGACTTCACGACCGTGAACCAGATGCAGTCGTGCGCGCCTCCCGGCGAGCTCGGCGGCGACGTCTAACCCGAATCAGCGCTCCGGCCGAACCCAGCCCTCGCCGTCGACGTACTGCCGAATCACACGCGCCGGGTTACCCACGGCGACCGAGAAGTCGGGGATCACACCGGTGACGACCGAGTTCGCGCCGATCGTGACGTGCTTGCCGATCTGCGCACCAGGGAGCACCACCGTCCCGTGGCCGAGCCACGACCCGTCGCCGATCGACACCGGGCGCTCGGGCATCGTCTGCTCCGAGATCGGGCGGGTGACGTCGCGATACCCGTGGTTCTGGTCGGTGACATAGACGTGGTGCCCGGTCCACACGTCGTCGCCGATCTCGATCAGGAAGTGACCGACGATGCCACTCCCCCGGCCGATCAGGCAGCGGTCGCCGATGCGGACCACCGGGTCACTGAGACACTCCTGCCCCGGCACCATCCCGGCCGACAGCGACACGCCCGGCCCGATCATCGTGCCCTCGCCGATCGAGATGTAGCGCTCGTTGAAGATCGTGTTCGCCGGGAAGCAAATGATGCTGCCCTCGCCGAAGTGCCCGAACCCGCGGCCCGTGCTGCTGTGTGGCCCGATCGCACCCCACCGCCCGACGGTCTCCCACGCTCGACGCACGACCGTGCCGGCGATGTCGTGTCGGCGAGTCATCGGCGGGAGACCCTAGTTGCTGATCGATCGTGGTCGTCAGGCGACGGGCCCGTTGGG
>JBMOFX010000015.1:0-20588 GCA_049318665.1 Ilumatobacteraceae bacterium
GCCGTTGCGTGCTCACCCGCACTGGCGCTCGCCGGATGGACGAGCGTCTACCACGAGACCGAACTCTGGGCAGCGGTGTTCGCGCTGTGGGCCGTGGTCGGGATGCTCCGCCTGATGCGCGAACCCGATGCTCGACGCCACGCGCTCGTCGCTGCCGTTGCGATCGCTGCGACGATCCTCACTCGTGCGCCCATCGGCATCGGGATCGCGCTCGGCTGTGGGCTGCTGGCGTTGCACCTGGCACGCACGGCTCGGCGATCGGCAGCGATCGTGGTTGCCGGATGTGTGATCGGCTTCGTCGGTCACGTGACCGTGAATGCGCTCCGGTTCGGCACGCTCCTCGGCCTGCCCGTCGAACGACAGGTACTCACCCTGCAGGACCCCGACCGATTGGCCTGGTTTGCGGGCAACAACGACAGCTTCTTCAGTACGCGGTTTCTCCCGACCACGGTCGTGCACTACCTCCGGCCCGACACGCTGCGGATCGAGCGATTGCTCCCGTTCGTACGGTTCGGCCCGTTGGCCAACGATCGCGGGTCGTATCCGGTCGAGACGATCACACCCTCGGCATCGTTGCCCGCCGCAGCGACACTGCTGTTCGTCGCCGCGTTGGTGGGCCTCGTGCTGATCGTCCGGCGGCGCGAGTGGTCATGGCTCGTCCTCACGTTCGGCGCGGTGGCGGCGTCGATCCCGACGTTCCTCATCGGGTTCGTCGCCAACCGCTACCTGGTCGACATGTTGCCGGCGCTCGCGGTGCCGGCCGCCGTCGCGTTCGGCTCGCTCCAGCTTCACGACGCTCGGTGGCGGCGCGGCGCCCGAGTCAGTGTCGTCGCGCTCGTCGTTTGGGGCGCGTGGGCGAACACGGCCCTCGCGACCTGGCAGTACGGCCTCAAGCAACCTGGCTTCACCGCGCTGCGGTACCGCGTCGATGGTTGGGTGTTCGGCGACCCTGCGCCGGCACTTGTGACGATCGGCGATGGCGACCCCGTGGCCCGCGACGGCGTCGTCGGACTGGTGGTGGACGACGAACTGGGGACGTGCACGGCGGTGTACATCGCCGAGCAGGGGCGGTGGGTGCCACTCGAACGCAGCGAGGGCGCACGGCAGCTCACCGGGACACTCGAGCTCGCCGGTGACGCACCGATCGACATCGTGGGCGGCGCCGACTGGACGATCACTGCCACCCCCACCGCCGACGGGTGGGTGGTCTCCGCCGACGGGATCTCGAGCGGTGAGCCGATCGACATCGGCGATGCGACGACGGTTCGAGTGCGAGTCGTCAACGATCCGACGAACGCAGAACTGTCGGTGACCGTCGACGGGCAGACCGCGCTGTTCAGCTTCGCCACGCTTTCGCTGCCGATGACGCCGTTCGAGGCGTTCACCACCGACCCCACGGCGGATGGCTCGCTCTGCCGTCAACTCGAGGCCCGTCGGTAGCATTGCCGCCGTGGCACAGGCGTGGACCCCGTCGTCGTGGCAGACCCTGCCGGCGCAGCAGCAACCCGATTGGCCCGACGTGGCCGATCTCGATCGCGCGTTGAAGCAGATCTCGTCCTATCCCCCGCTGGTCTTCGCCGGCGAAGCCCGTTCGCTCCAAGCCGCGCTCGGCCAGGTGTCGGCCGGCAACGCCTTCCTCCTCCAAGCAGGTGACTGCGCCGAGAGCTTCGAAGAGTTCTCCGCCAACAACATCCGCGAGAAGCTGCGCGTCATCCTCCAGATGGCGGTCGTGCTCACCTACTCGCTCGGCGTCCCCGTCGTGAAGGTCGGACGCATTGCCGGTCAGTTCGCGAAGCCCCGCTCGGCACCATTCGAGAAGATCGGTGACGTCGAGTTGCCGAGCTTCCGCGGTCACATCGTCAACGACCCGACACCCACCGCCGCTGCGCGCATGCCCGACCCCGAACGCCTCGTGCAGGCGTACCACCAGTCGGCATCCACACTCAACCTCGTCCGCGCCTTCACCAAGGGTGGGTTCGCCGACCTCACCCGCGTGCACGCATGGACGCAGGAGTTCGTCGCGTCGAGCCCGGAGGGTCGCCGCTACGAGCAGCTCGCCAACGACATCGACAAGGCGCTGAAGTTCATGCGCGCCTGCGGCGTCGAAGTGGAGCACAACTCCAACCTCAGCCAGGTCGACGTCTACACCTCCCACGAGGCGCTCCTGCTCGGCTACGAAGAAGCGCTCACCCGGCAAGACTCGCTCACGGGCGCCTGGTACGACTGCTCGGCCCACATGCTGTGGATCGGCGAACGTACTCGCGATCTGAGCGGCGCGCACGTCGAGTTCCTGCGCGGTGTCGACAACCCGATCGGCTGCAAGATCGGGCCCAGCACCACCATCGACTTCGTGCTCGACCTGTGCGAGCGCCTCAACCCGTCACGGGTACCCGGTCGGCTCACGCTGATCACACGGATGGGGGCCGACAAGGTCGAAGCGGCGCTGCCGCCGATCCTCGGTGCCGTTCGCGACGCCGGCCACCCCGTGGTGTGGGCGTGCGATCCGATGCACGGCAACACCTTCACGTCGCAGACCGGGCACAAGACTCGCGACTTCCGAGTGATCTGTGGCGAGATCGACGCGTTTGTTCGAGCGCATCACAGCGAAGGCACCTGGCCGGGCGGCATCCACGTCGAACTCACCGGCGACGACGTCACCGAGTGCGTCGGCGGCGCCGACCAGATCCTCGACTCGCAACTCGTCGATCGCTACCAAACGGTGTGCGACCCACGCCTCAATGCGAGGCAGAGCCTCGACCTTGCGTTCCACGTCGCTCAATCGCTGCAGACCAGCGGACTCGCCTGACCGGCGGGGCCGAGCGGGAGCGAACTCGCATGCGGGCCCTCGATCTCACCCAGCAGTGGCCGGTGCCGAACGTGAGTGCTGCGGTGGTCGTCGTGCCCCGCGACGGCTCCCCCGTCACCGTCGACATGGTCGGTGATCCGCAGCGCGCCTACCGGCTCGCGTCCATCGCGAAACCGATGTCGGTGTGGGCCATCCTCGTCGCCGTCGAAGAAGGGCTCGTCTCGCTCGACCAACCCGTCGGCCAGCCGGGCTGCACGCTCCGTCACCTGCTGTCGCACGCCGGTGGGTACCCGTTCGATGGGCCGGAGCCGATCGCTCCGCCCGAGCGACGACGGATCTACTCGAACACGGGCATCGAGATGGCCGCAGACCTCGTCGCCGAGGCATCCGGCATGACGTTCGCCGACTACCTGCGCGACGCCGTGTTCGAACCGCTGGGCATGGGCGCTAGCCACTTGCGCGGCTCACCGGCCCACCAGATCTGGAGCACACTCGACGACACGGTCCGCTTCGCACAGGAATTGATCGCACCGCGCCTCGTCAGCCGCGCCACGGCATCGGAGGCCGAGCACCCCGTGTTCCCCGAGCTCGGGGGCATCGTCCCCGGAGTCGGTCGATACGACCACTGCGCATGGGGCCTCGGGCTGGAGATCAAGGGCGACAAGGATCCGCACTGGACCGGACGCACCAATTCCGCCGCAACGTTCGGACATTTCGGCGGCGCAGGTACTCTCCTGTGGGTGGATGTGGGGGCATTCGACGGCCGTGCGGTCGCCTGCATCGCGCTCACCGATCGGCTCTTCGACGAGTGGGCCGACGAGGCGCTGGTGCGATGGCCGGAGTTGAGTGACGCGGTGCTCGACGACGTGCGAGCGACACGGTGAACGACGAGCTCCGACCCGGCGACCGGGTACGCGTCGAGACGACCGGCGACGACGGCTTTCCGGTGGTGCGCTACGGCTTCGTCGGCGGCGTCACCGGCACCGAAGGTCCCGTCGTCGTGATGCTCGACGGTGAGCTCGGTGGCGACGTGATCGATCTGCGCCACGTCCAACCGGTGAGCATCACCAACGTCGAACTCCGCCTCGTGGGCGACGATCTGATGCACGACCCGGCGTTGCGTCGCGGCCTGGTGGCGCTGTGGCACGCGGAAGCCGACTCCGCCGGCCTCGACGTCGGCTCACTCCACTCCCTCGGTGACGGCCTGCGCGACTCCAGCGAGTCGTGGGCCCTCGCCGAACTCGTCGCAGGCGGCGAGCACTACGTCGTGCGTGCGTTCTGTCTGCCGAACGACCCCGAGGTCGTGCGGGTGCGGGCCGACCGCCCCAACCGCTGGGACGCCTGACCCGCGACCCGGGGCCGCTCGGCGCCAAGACGGCCACGAGCGACCCCCGGTCGTGTGTCAGCTGAGGCGCTCGACCACCATGGCCATGCCCTGGCCGCCGCCGACGCACATGCTCTCGAGGCCGTAGCGCTTGTCTTCCCACTGCAGGCCGTTGATGAGCGTGGTCATGATGCGCGCTCCGGTCATGCCGAATGGGTGACCCAGCGCGATGGCGCCGCCGTGCACGTTCATCTGGCGGTCGATGTCGATGCCGAGATGGTTGGCCGAGCCGATCACCTGGACGGCGAACGCCTCGTTGATCTCGACGAGATCGATCTCGTCGATGGTGAGGCCAGCGAGCGCCAGCGCCTTGCGGCACGCCTCGATCGGGCCGAGCCCCATGATCTCGGGGTTGAGCCCGGACACACCCGACGACACGATGCGCGCGAGTGGCGTGAGTCCAAGCTGCTTGGCCTTCTCGTCGCTCATCACGAGCACGGCGGCGGCGCCGTCGTTGAGCGGGCACGCGTTGCCGGCGGTGACGCTGCCGTCGGGACGGAAGACCGGCTTCAACTGGCTCACGGCTTCGTACGTGGTGCCGGGTCGGGGGCCGTCGTCCTTCGAGACGACCGTGCCGTCGGGGAGGGTGAGCGGCGTGATCTCACGCTCGAAGAAGCCGTTGTCGACGAACTCGCACGCCAGGTTCTGCGAGCGGACACCGAAGCGGTCCATCTCCTCGCGGCTGATGCCTTCGACCTCGACCACGTTCTCGGCGGTCTGACCCATCGCGATGTACATGTCGGGCATGCCGACCGGCGGGGTCCACGTCCCCTGGCCACCCTGGGCGCGCGCCTTGGTGCGCTCGCCGGGCCCCTTGAAGATCGGGTTCGGTGCCATGTCGCTCGCGCCACTCGCGTAGCGGCTGACCGTCTCGACGCCGCCGGCGATGAAGCAGTCACCCTCGCCGGCCTTGATTGCGTGGAAGGCCATCCGGATGGTCTGGAGGCTCGACGAGCAGTAGCGGTTGACCGTGACGCCAGGGACGTCGTCGAACCCGGCGAGCGAGCTGATGACGCGAGCGATGTTGAAGCCGCCTTCACCGGCGGGCTGGCCGATGCCCCACATCACGTCGTTGACATCAGCGGCCTGCACCTGCGGGGCCTTGGCCATCAGCGCACCGAGAATCTGAGCGCTCATGTCGTCGGGGCGGAGCGCAGTGAGCGAGCCCTTGTTTGCCCGACCGATCGGGCTGCGGGCAGTGGCGACGATGACGGCTTCGGTCATGACAGGTTCCCCTCGTTTCACTTGACCCGACGGTCAAGAGGTCTGCGGGAAACGCTAGCGGGTGTCCACCACGCGGAACGCCTCGGCGAGGCGACCCTCTGGCAAGCCGAACTGCAGTGCCGTGGCGGCCATCCACCCGCGCACGCGACCTTCCATGCCGGTGGGGTCCTGATGCTGCGTCTCGTGGCAGAGCAGCGCGCGCATCTTCCGGTCGATCTGATCGGTGACGTCACTCACGTGGGCCGACCCGGGGCCACCCATGACCCAGACCTGGGGCACGGTCCACGCAGTGAGACCCTCGTCGATCAGATCGGGATAGGCGAACGGATTGCGAGCATCGGGATAGACCGCGCACAGCGCCGCGTCCCCGGTGGCCAGGTGGTCGGGATGGCTGGCGTAGATGCGATCGAGGTTGCGCTCGGCGGACTGCGTGATCACGACGGTTGGGCGAACCTGGCGAATCACGCGCGACAGATCTCGACGCAACGTGAGATCGGCCACGACCCGACCGTCACCATGACCGAGGAAGATCAGTGACTCGACGCCGACCTCCTTGGCGGCACGGGTCTGCTCCATCTGGCGAAGCGAGGCCATCTCCGACCGGGCAATCGAATGGTCGAACCCGCCGGCGTCGCCGTCGGTGACGAGGCAGTAGGTGACCTCCACCCCGGCATCGGTGAGGTTCGCGATGGTGCCCGCGGCGCCGAAGTCGACGTCGTCGGGATGGGCGGTGATGACGAGGGCTCGATCGATCTCGGTCGGCTGCAGCATCGGCTCAGCCTACGGAGGCTTCACAGATCGTGCAGGAACTCACCGCGTGCATCGGCGGCTGCGATGACTCGCTCGAGCTCGTCGAGCTGCAACGGATCACGAAGGTTGAGGAGCTTGGCATAGAAGCGCAGACCCTTGGGTGTGCCCACAACCCGCACCGGAATCCGCTCGCCGAGGTCGAACCCGTAGTTGGTCGGGATGTCGACCGATCGGACGCCGGCAGCGTGCAGGTCGTCCTCCTCCGCCGCGAGTTCACCTGCGCCGAACCCGTACAGGTCGGCGTCGACGAAGAAGGTGAACTCGGCCACGTCCGGAACCTATCGGTACGATCCGTGCATGCCGGACATCAGCCATCTTGTCGACACCTCTGTTCTCGCCGACGAGGTCAACCTCTCCGACCCCGCCTTCTGGGTGGCGCCGCGCCCTCACCGCGAAGGTGCCTTCCGTGCGCTTCGCCAGCAGCCGGGCCTGCCGTTCTACGAGGAGTGGGAGTTCGAGGAGAGCCCGTTCCCGAGAGGGCCCGGCTACTTCTCGCTGACGCGCTACGAGGACGTGTGGTTCGTCAGTCGCAACCCGCAGCTGTTCATCAGCGGCGCCGGCGCCAACATTGCCGACTTGCCGATCGAGATGGCCGAGTTCTTCGGGTCGATGATCGTGATGGACGACCCCAGGCACTTCCGCCTGCGCTCGATCGTGTCGAAGGGCTTCACCCCCAAAGAGGTCGCCCGCATCGACGGCTACGTGCTCGAGAAGGCACGCACGCTCGTCGACAGCATGCTCGAGCGTTTCCCCGATGGCGAGTGCGACTTCGTCACCGAGTTGGCCGCTCCCCTGCCACTGCAAATCATCTGCGAGATGATGGGCATCCCCTCCGAGGACGAGGCCCAGATCTTCAAGTGGACGAACACGATCCTCGGTGCCGGCGACCCCGAGTTCGGCGGCACCTTCGACGCGCTGCTCGACGCCGCAATGGGGATGTTCGCCTACGCACAGGCGCTCGGCGAAGAGCGCCTTGCGCATCCCGGCGACGACCTCACCAGCGTGATGATGCACGCCGAGGTCGATGGCGAACGGCTCACCGCGCAGGAGTTCGGCTCGTTCTTCATTCTCCTCGTGGTGGCCGGCAACGAGACGACGCGCAACGCGATCAGCCATGGACTGAAGGCGCTCACCGACTACCCCGATCAGCGTGAGATCTGGTTCGGCGACTGGGACGGCACCACGCGCAACGCCGTCGACGAAATCGTCCGCTGGTCGTCACCGGTCATCTACTTCCGGCGCACCGCGACCGAAGACATCGTCATCTCCGGTCAGAAGATCGAAGCCGGGCAGAAGTTGGTCATGTGGTACAACTCGGCGAACCGCGACGAGACGATCTGGGACAACCCGTACGAGTTCGACGTGCGCCGCTCGTTGCAACCGCAGCAGGCTGGCTTCGGTGCCGGCGGTCCGCACTTCTGCCTCGGCGCCAACCTCGCCCGACGCGAGATCGGTGCAGCATTCGACGAGATCCGCCGACGTCTCCCCCACCTCCGCGCCACCGGCGAACCCGCCTACCTCGAGAGCAACTTCATCAACGGCATCAAGCACCTCCAGTGTTCGTGGACATGATGATGGCTCGACGGCTCCGCATCGCCCTCGCAGCGTTCTCGCTCGGTGTGCTCGCAGCCGCGTGCTCCGGCGACCCGAACACCAGCGTCACTCGTACGGTTCCGAGCACCGTCCCGGGCGATGTCGCAAGCTCCGTCCCGAGCATGAGCTCGGTGCCGACCTCGCCGATCACCGTGTTCGCAGCGAGCTCCGTCGCCGAGCTCTTCGGCCAGATGGGCGTCGCGTTCCAAGCCGAGCAGCCCGGCGCAGCCGTCTCGTTCGCATTCGGTGGGTCATCCGACCTCGCTGGCCAGATCCTCCAGGGCGCACCCGTCGACGTCTTCGCGTCGGCCGACCAAGCCAACATGGCGAAGCTGGTCGACGGCGGACAGGCAAGCGGCACGCCGGTTGTGTTCGCGAAGAACACGATGGCGATCATCGTCGCACCCGGCAACCCCAAGGGGATCACCACGCTCGCCGACTTGTCGAACCCAGATCTGGTCGTCGTGCTCGGTGCGCCGGAGGTGCCCGCCGGGCAATACGCGGCGACGGTCCTCGAGAACGCTGGCGTCGCCGTGACGCCCAAGTCGTTCGAGAGCAGCGTTCAGGCAGTGGTCACCAAGGTGACTGCCGGCGAGGCCGATGCGGGGATCGTGTTCGCGACCGACGTGAAGGCGGCGGGCTCGAACGCTGCGGGTGTCGAGATCCCCGCCGACGTGAACGTGATCGCCGAGTATCCGATCGTGATGACGACGTCGTCGACCAATCAGCCGCTTGCGACGGCGTTCATCAACTTCGTCATGTCGCCTGCCGGCCAGAAGATCCTCGCCGACGCCGGCTTCCTCCCGGTCTAGTTGTACCGGGCATCCTGCGCCGACGTTCGGCCGCGCTGCCCCACCGCCCCGCGCAAGCCCACGCAACCAACGCATCCGATGCAGTCGACACAGTCGACGCATGCGATGCAGCCCACGCACCGACGGCAGCGCACGCACGCCACCGTGGCGACGCACCAGTGGAGCATGGCGCCAGCGATGGTGAGGATGCTGAACGACACGGCGAGGCTGCCGGCAGTCGCAATGGACCCCGCCGTCGCGATCGAACCCGCGGTGCCGATCGAGCCGGCCGTCATGGGTGGGTGCTTTGCCATCGGACGTCATCGTGCCACGAACGGGCGGCTTGCTAAACGGACGTCAGTCGAAGCGGCGCGGGTTCCGCACAGCGGCACCAATCGCGGCACCGAATCGGAACGCACCACTCGACCAGACCGAGCACGGGTTCTCCCCCACGATCGGGCAGAAGTGCACCCCATCGCCGCGGACCACCGTGGTGCCGTCCTCGGCGCAGTCGGAGTCGAACGGGAGGCAAGGCAGTCGTTCGGCGAACGCACCGTTCCCATCCTCCACTGCCGCGCCGGCGTCGACGAACGACACGTACAGGTTCGACGCGGCAAGCGAGCGGTAGATCTCGTTGATCCCGTCGACCTCGCGGTCGGCATCGAACGATGCGGCGCGGTACGGCTGGCCGACGAGCACCACCCGGGCACCGGCCCGACGTGATGTCGCAACGAGCGTGGTGATGTCCGAGCGGTAGCGGTCGATGAGCGCGTCGCCGCGTAGCTGTGTGCCGTCGGCGTCGCGCATGCACGGCGTCAGCGAGTTCCCGGTGAACGTGATCACGACCACGGAGCTGCGCGTGGCGGTGAGATCGACGCCCACCCAGTCGCACGGCGCCGTGCCACCCCAGAACTTGGGCACCAACGGCTTGCCGGGGACGAGGTAGCGGATGAAGGGCGACACCTCTTGGGCGAGCGAGTCCCCCAGCAGGACCACCCGTCGCACGGTCGCCGAGGGCTTGATGATCGCCTGCGGACGGCTGGGGACGACCAGCCGGGGTGTGGACGCGGAGGTGCCGATGGGGGCGGCCATGAGCAGGCTCGCAGCGGCCACGACGGCGACGACGGCGCCCTTCGTCACGACACGTAGCGATCCATTCACTCTGAGTACTGTCCGGGAGTAGGGCGAAGGGCGCATCAAGGGGGCGGACCGGGGTGACCGACGGCACGGCCGGTAGTGTCGCCGCCGTGCTGGTCGTGGGGGCCTGGAAGCACCGCGGGGAACAGCGGTCGGCAGAACCGTCGATCGGCACGTACCGGCCCGGCCTCGACGGCATCCGGGCGCTGGCGGTTGCGGCGGTCGTGGTGTTCCACCTCGGGCGCCTACCGGGCGGCAACCTCGGCGTCGACGCCTTCTTCGTGCTCTCGGGCTGGTTGATCACCTGGAAGTTGTTGCAGGCGACCGAGCACCACGATCGTCCGCATGTCGACCTGCGCGCGTTTTGGGCGAGCCGAGTCCGACGCCTCATGCCCGCGAGCCTCCTGGTGCTCGCCACCGTCGCCGTCGTGTGGCCCCTCGCGGGCATCGATGTGCCGACCCTTCGCCACGACATCTGGTGGGCCGCCGCATGGATGTCGAACTGGGGAACCATTGCGTCGGGCGGCAACTACTGGGCCCGCTTCGGCGAACCCTCGCCGATCACCCACTTCTGGTCGCTCGCCGTCGAAGAGCAGTTCTACCTCGTGTGGCCGCTCGTCCTTGTCGTCGTGATTCGCGTGTCACGTCGGACGCGAACCGGGGTCGGTGCCGTTGCACTCGTCGGCGCCGCTGCGTCGGTGGCCTACATGAACCTGCGGTTCAACCCGGGCAATCCGACATCCACCTACCTCGACACCTTCGCCAGGGCGCACAGCCTGCTGATCGGTGCGGCGGCCGCGGCGCTCACCGTGATGCGTGCCGACGGCAGCCTCCGCTGCGGCCGAGCCGCCCGTCGTCTCGCACCACTCGCCCTCGTCGGCACGATCGTGATCATCGCCGCGGCGGGCGAAGGCGCGGGCTGGTTGTTCCGGTGGGGGTTCCCCACGTTCGCAGTGCTGCTCGCCATCGTGGTCGTGGCGGCCGCCGACGGCTGGGCCGCTCCGCTGCTGGCCAATCGCCCGATGCGGTTCCTCGCCGATCGCAGCTACGCGATCTACCTCTGGCACTGGCCGGTGATCTTGCTCCTGTCGCCCGAGCGGGCTGCGTTCGACGGTATCGCGCTCGACGTCGTCCGTGTCGCGCTCACCATCGCACTCGCCGATCTCTCGCTGCGCACCCTCGAGACACCGATCCGAACGCGGCGAGTGTTGAAGTCGTGGCGAGCTCCGCTGGCGGGCGGGATGGCCATGGCAGCAGTCGCTGCACTCGCGATCATCGCCACGTCCCCGAGCGCCGACCAGCAGGTGGCCACCACGGTCGTGACACTCCCCAGCGGAAACGACGACGTCGCCTCGGCCGGTCCATCCCCCATCGTCAACCCGGCGGTTGGCGCCGGAGCCAACCAGTCGATTCGATCGAGCCAGGCCGCCAGTGCGAGCGCCACCTCTGGGCCGGTTCGTGCGCTCGTCGCTGGCGACAGCACTGCGGTGCATCTGTCCGCGGCGATGCTCGACTACGCCACTGCGCACCCGGCCGATCTCGTCGCCGGTAGCGCCGCGTTCCCTGGCTGCGGGCTCACCGCAGCCACCGATAGCCGCATGCACCAGTTCACCAATGCTCAGGGGCGCCGCGAGCTGATCGACCTGTCGGGCTGCACGAAGGAGTGGACCAACATCCCCGCTCGCGTGCGAGACGAGCAGATCCAAGCGGTCATCGTGTCGATCGGCCCGTGGGACGCCGTCGACATCCATCTCGCCGACGGCACCGTCGTCTCGGTTGCCGACCCGACGGGCCGCCAACTCGTGCTCGATGCGTACCGCCGCTTCATCGATTCGGTTCGTGCCGCAGGGGCGACGGTGCTGTGGATTCGCCCGGCCGACGCACACGTGGGCTGGGGACGATTCAACGATCCGCTCGACGACCCGGCGCGCTGGACGGCGGTGCGCAGCGTGCTCGACGAGCTCGGGGTGCGGCAGATCGACCTCCCGACGTGGCTTGCCACACACGGCCTCGACGGCAAGGAGGGTCGACCCGACGGTGTGCACCTGACCGATGGTGCGAACACCATGCTCGTCGCCGACCTCATCGCACCAGCACTGCAACAGCTCACGCCGCTGCACGCCCTCTGACCCGGGCCATCAGGCGCCGTCAGGCGATCTCACCCTGCACG
This sequence comes from Ilumatobacteraceae bacterium, assembly GCA_049318665.1. Classification (GTDB taxonomy): domain Bacteria; phylum Actinomycetota; class Acidimicrobiia; order Acidimicrobiales; family Ilumatobacteraceae; genus VFMC01. The sequence goes on from JBMOFX010000015.1 coordinate 11,916, forward strand.
TAGTGCCGTCGGCACAGCAGTTCGTAGCGGACGACGTCACCGAACAGCGGCTGCTCGCCCTGGTCGACGGCCGTGTCACCGACGACGATCGTCTCGCCCTCGTAGGTGAGCTCACCGTTCACCACGCGCGCGTTGTGCGTTGCTCGCGAACCGCACCAGCAGCGCGCCTCGACCTGCATCGCCACCCGCTCGTCGGCCACCTCAAGCAGACGCTTGGTGCCCTCGAACAACAGTCCACGGAAGTCGGTGATGAGGCCGAACGCGAACACGTCGACGCCGAGTTCATCGACCACGCGCGCGAGCTGATCACACTGATCGGGCGTGTAGAACTGCGCCTCGTCGCACACCAGGTAGTGCAGCGGCCAATGCTCGAGTGCCAGCCGATGGATGTCGAGCCCCGAGTGCACGTCGATCGCTTCGGCCGCCACGCCCAGGCGGCTGGTCACCTGTGCGCCCTCCCGGTCGAGCGTGGTGAGCAGCAGGCCGTACAACTCGCGGCTCGCGAGGTTGTGGTGGATCTGCAGAGCCATCGTGCTCTTGCCCGAGCCCATCGTTCCAAAGTTGAAGCGCAACGTCGCCATGGTGACCCGCGACCCTACTGCGGGCACGGCTATCGTCGCAGGATGAAGCACTGGCGATGGCTCGTCGTCGCGGTCGGCGTCACGATGCTCTGTGCGGTTCCGGTCGTGTCGGCTCAATGGCCCGTCGACCAGCCCACCATCGATGTCGCCACACTCGAAGCACGCATCGCCTCGTCGGCAGCAACACCGTTCGAAGGGCTCTTCCGATCCCGAGGAGGGTTGCGCCTCCCCGACCTCGGTCGCCTCGCCGACGAGGTGGCCCCCTTCCGCCAAACGCATCGGGTCCGCATCTGGTACGTCGGGCCCGATTCGTGGCGCACCGATGACCTGCTCGTCGGCGGCGAGCGCGGCGTGTACCGCGAGCCCGGCACCATTCGGCTGTGGGATTCGGGCCGGCGACGAGTGATCGAGTCACCACGCGACACCACCGAGCCGCCCCGCATCCCCCGGCTGATGGACCTCGCACCCAGTGAACTCGGCCGGCGTCTGCTGCGCGATGCCGACGGAGAGACGATCACGGCGATCGGCGCGCGACGCATCGCCGGTCACGTTGCGGCCGGTCTGCGGATCACCCCGGCAACTGCGTCGACCGCGTCGACCATCACGTCGATCGACCTGTGGGCCGAGCCCACCACAGGACTCGTGCTGGGCGTCGAGGTGCGAACCACCGGCGCGGCGCCCGTGCTCGAGTCGGCGTTCGAAGACCTCACGCTGCGGTCACCGTCGGCGGCGGTGGTGCGCTTTCCGGTGGGCGAGGTGGCGGCCGAACTGCAGCAGACGGACTCGGTCGACCCGATCGAGACGCTCGCCTCGCTGCCGGCCGGCGTGATTCCGTTTCCGAACTCGGTGGGCGGGCTCGCCCGCAGTGACGACGGCGCCACTGCCGTCGCAACCTACGGCGACGGGCTGACGCGCGTCTGGGTGGCATTCGTCCCCCCGGGTGTGCTCGGTCGACGGATCGCCGCACTCCCCCGAACGCAACGACCGTGGGGTGGTGAAGCGGCACTGATCGAGACGTCGCTCATCAACGTGATGCTCGTCCGCGGACAGGGATACGAAGTGATCGTCGCGGGCACGGTCACCGTGGCCGAACTCGACCGGTTGGCCGGGAGCGCGCTCGGGGCGGGAGTGAGCGGATGACCAGCGTCGTGGTGACCCACCAGCTGACGAAACGGTTCTCGAGCGGGCTGCTCGCCGTCGACTCGATCGACCTCGACGTGCGCGCGGGTGATCTGTTCGGCTTCCTCGGCCCGAACGGTGCGGGCAAGACCACCACGATCAGGATGCTCCTCGCACTCAGCCGACCGACCAGCGGCACGATCGAAGTGCTCGGTCACGCGGTACCCGCCCACGCGCACGATGCGTTGCAAGGCGTCGGCACGCTCGTCGAAGGGCCCGCCTTCTACCCGTATCTCTCCGGTGAACGGAACCTCGTGATCTTCGACGGGGCCGGCGCCGGCGGGTCACGACGCACGCGGCGATCACGCGTGCGCGAGGTGATCGAGCGAGTCGGGCTGTCCGATGTCGGCGATCGACCCGTGAAGGCATACTCGCTGGGCATGCGCCAGCGGCTGGGGCTTGCGTCCGCGCTGCTGCGCACCCCGCGACTGCTGATCCTCGATGAGCCGACCAACGGCCTCGACGCGCAGGGCATCCACGAACTGCGCACGATGTTCGTCGACCTAGTGCAGCAGGGCACGACGATCATGCTGTCGTCCCACCTCCTCGCCGAGGTCGAGTTGATCTGCACGCGCGCAGCGATGATGTCGGCCGGACGGATTGTTGCGCAGGACACCGTCGCGTCGCTGCTCGCTCCAACCGGCTGGGTGCGTGTGGTCACCCCTGATCTCGATCGCGCCGAGCGGGCGCTGCAGGACGGTCCATTCGCCTACGCCGTGGTCGACGCCACGACCCTCCGGATCCGAATCGGCGATCGGCCGGCCGACCTCCTCAACCGCGCGTTCGTGCACGACGACATCCGCGTGCGCGAACTCGTCGTCGAACGACGAACGCTCGAAGACGTGTTCCTCGAGCGCACCGGCCATGGAGACATCCGATGATCATCGTCGAGCTGTCCAAGTTGCTGCGGCGACCACGAACCTGGGCGACCATTGCGTTGCTCGCTGGCCTGCCTGTCATCGTCGGCGCGTTCGTGAAGTCGAGCGGGTTGGCACCCGCACCCGGGGAGGGGCCGGCGTTGCTGAGTGAAGTGCTCAACAACGGGCTGCTGTTTCCCGCCGCGGCACTTGCGATCGTGCTCCCCCTGTTCCTACCGATCGCAGTGTCGGTGATCGGCGGCGACACGATTGCGGGCGAGGCGACCAACGGCACGTTGCGCTATCTCCTCACGCGCCCCGTCGGCCGGACCCGGTTGCTCGTCGCGAAGCTGATCGCGGTCGCCGCGTTCATCTTCCTTGCCGTGATCATCGTGGCGTTGGTTGCACTGGCTGCCGGCGTCGTGTTGTTCGGCATCCGTCCGCTCTCGACCGTGTCGGCCACCGAGCTGAGCCCCCTACAGACCTTCGTGCGGACCACGCTGGCGATCACGTACATCGCCTGGTCGATGCTGGGGCTCGGGTCGATCGCATTGTTCGCATCCACTCGCACCGACTCCCCGCTTGCGGCATCGCTCGCCACGCTCGCTGTCTTCGTCGGGTCGCAGGTCCTCGACCTGATCGATGCGACGCGCTCGATCCAGCCGTACCTCCCCACGCACTACTGGCTGAAGTTCGTCGACTTCTACCGCGACCCGATCCTGTGGCGAGACGTCAACGAGGGCATCATCCTGCAACTCGTGTACGTGGTGGTGTTCCTCGGCGCGGCGTGGGCCAGCTTCACCACGAAAGACATCACGTCCTGACGACCGAAGGCCGCGCAACTCACGCCGACAGGTCGACGACCACCGCTGCATGGTCACTCGGGTGCAGTTCGCCGATGGCGTCCGTGCCCGCGAGATGCGCCCGCAACGGATTCCCGAGCGGCTTTGGGCGCGGCCAACTCACGAACACGTAGTCGAGTCGACGATTCGGCCACGCCGTGTCGGCCTGGTACGGGTTGTCACTGCGCCACGTGTAGCCCTCGCCGTGTCCGACGTGCTCCCAGCAATCGCTGAGCACGAGATTCGCGATTGGCGCGGCGCGACGCCCGGTGAGCAACCGGATTTCGTCGGTGTCGGGCGGCGCGTTGAAGTCTCCGCCGATCACCACAGGAGGTTCGACGTCGGGCTCACCGCGCAACCCTGCGACGATCTCCAGAAGCGCCCGGCACTGCAGTTCACGCACCGCCGACTCATCGAAGCGGTAGTCGAGATGTGTGGAGATGACCGGCCACGACCGGCCGTCGACCGTGGCATGCGCGCTGATCGCCCGGCGGTGACCGGGTGATCCGTCGGCACGCGGCAACGGGTGACTCACGACCTCCGAGAGGGGCCACCGACTCACGATCGCGTTGTGGAACCCCGGCCGATCTCCGCGTTGTTCGGCAAAGGGATCGTCCGACAGCGCTACCGACCAACCACCGAGTGCCTCCGCGAGGCGATGTGCCGACGACGTGCCGTCGGCACTCCACACCTCCTGGAGCATCAGTACATCCGGTGCTTCGTCGCGGATCACCGACTCGATCGCAGCGGCGCGCTGCTCCCACGGGCCGAAGCGCCACCACAGGTTCCACGTCATCACCCTCATGCCGGGAACCCTTGCACACACCCGAGGTTGTCGGTGTCAGCCAGGCGGGGCGTCACCGAGGAGGGCGTCGATGCGACGGAACTCGGTGCGTGCGAATGCAAGCAACTCGCGATCACTCGGGTGATCGAGTGTCTCGACGGCGAGGATCCGTGCGCGCAACGTGGGGTGCTTGTGCTCGACATGTCGGACGAAGGCCCCCTTCGCCGTGCCCGGACCGGCGACGACCACCTCGACGGTGGCCCCGATCGCGGCGACCACGTCTTCCAAGAATCGCAGTTCCTCGGGCGAGTGGCCCCACGGCACCGATTCCGACCGGTGGTGAGAATGGCGTGACTCGTTGAGACGCAACTTCGCGACGTGATGGTCGTCCGCGGAGAAGCCGATGATTGTTGCGTGCTGGTGATCCATCCACACGACTGCGTGCTTGTAGGCCATGTCGGCACGGTACGCACCGGGCCGGCACGGGCGACACGGACGGAGGTCCTGCCATCACCGGACCTTCGTCACGGACCTCCACTTGGGATCGGACCGTCGTCATGCGCTTTCCTGTCGGTCATGAGTGACACTCTCGCCGAACTCGACGCCTGGCTCGATGCCAACTGGGACCCCGACCTCACCGTCGCCGAGTGGTGGGATCGACTCGGCACCGCCGGGTGGGCCGCACCATCGCTGCCATCGAGCGCCTTTGGCCGCGACCTCAGCCGCAACGACGCGATCGCGGTCGGTCGCCGGATCGTCGAACGTGGCGCGCTTGCCGCGCCCGGTGGGCTCGGCATGTTGCTCGCCGCTCCGACCATCGCCACATACGGCACGCCCGACCAGATCGAGCGCTTCATCAAGCCGATCGTCACCGGTGCCCACGCGTGGTGTCAGTTGTTCAGCGAACCGGGTGCCGGGTCCGATCTCGCGGGCCTCGGGTCACGTGCGGTGCGTGACGGCGACGAGTGGGTCGTCAACGGTCAGAAGGTGTGGACCTCGGGCGGGCACATCGCCGACATGGGCATGCTCATCGCACGCACGAACCCGGACGCGCCCAAGCATCAAGGCATCACGTGGTTCGCGTTCGACATGCACGAGGCCGGCGTCGACATCCGGCCGCTGAAGGAGATGACCGGTCGCGCACTGTTCAACGAGGTGTTCCTCACCGATGCTCGGGTCAATCACGACGCGGTGATCGGCGAACTCGACCACGGCTGGGCGGTCGCCAACACGACCCTCGCCTACGAGCGAAGTGGGCTCGGCGCTGGCGGCGGCGTCGCCGCAGCCCTTGCCAACCCGGGCACGATCGCAGGTGACCTCCCCAAGCGCGCCGGTGACTTCGTCACCAAGGCACGTGCCCCTGGGGCAGGTTCCGGCGGCGCAGCCACGGCTGGCGCGCAACGCCTGTTCGTCGAGATGGCCCGCGCCAATGGCCAGTTGAACGACCCGACGATTCGACAGGCGCTGATGAAGCTCCACACGCTCAGCGAGCTCGGCAGATTTCTCACGTTGCGGATGAAGGCCGAGAAGGCCGCTGGCCGCGACATCCCGGGTGCCGGCAACATCGCCAAACTGAGCATGAGCGAGATCGTGCGGCAGTCACGCGACCTCGGTCTGCGCATCGCTGGCGGCTACGGCACGTTGCATGCGTACGACAGCGCACACCGAGCCGAACTCGATGCTGCGACGGGGAACCCGTTCCTCGCGCACGTGACCGAGATGGCGTTGTTCGCGCAGGGCCCGCCGATCTACGGCGGCACCGACCAGGTGCAGCGCAACATCATCGGTGAGCGTGTGCTCGGCTTGCCGAAGGAGCCGAGCAACGAAAAGACCACACCGTGGAGCGAGTTGCCGAAGAACGGCTGAACGGCGCGCTGGAGCGCCGGAGCGCCCGGCTCAGGCCGGCGGCGCGAACACGGTGATCGCGACGACGGATCCCTTCACCAACGGCGTCCCTGCTGCCGGCGATTGGAGCACGACCTGCCCGCGCTCGACCGACGGGTCATCAGAGGTTAGAACCTCCTGCACGATCAGCTGCAGCGAGTTGACTCGCACGAACTCTTCGACGGCCACCTGCTGTTGACCGGTGAACGCCGGGGTGGCGATCACCTGCTGCTGGATGCCGCCGATCTGCGCCTGGAGTTCGGCGACTCGCTGCAGGAGCAGGTCGCGCTCGGCGGAGACCGCGTCGAATTGCGCCTGCAGCGCCTCGTTGTCCTTCTTCGACTGATCGAGCTGCGCCTGCAGGTCGGTCTGGGCCTGCTCCGCGGCCGCGGCGCGGGCGTTGGCTTCATCGAGCTGCTGTTGCATCGTGGCAACCAATTGCTCGCTGCCGCCCGCTGCCGCGTCGACCTGCGCCTGGAGTTCCGCGATGCGTGCGTTCGCTGCATCGAGATCGCCGTCCGTACTGGAGTCGGTGAGCACCATGATGCCGAGCACGAGCGCCAGCACGGCCAACGCGGCAGCGACACCGGCCCACACCGCAGCACCATGCTTGGTGAAGAACGGCACGCGACGGACGACGTCGATGAGGATCACGTCGCCTGCGTCGAGCACGGCACCGGCTCGGGGTTGCTGAGCCACGACGAGCCCGTCGGGTTGATCCTTGCTCTGTGGCGCAGCCGTGCGTTCGTGCACAGTCCACCCCTGGACCTTCCCGAGTTCGGCCGCCGCCTCCACACGTCCGCCGACGAGATTCGGCAGTGGCGCGGGCCCTCGGCTGTAGCTGTCGGTGGGGTAACTCATGACGTCTCCTTGGCTCAGGGTGCCGTGTCGGAGGATCGTACCGTCGGGTCGAGGCCCAGGATGGGAGGGGGCACCTGGTCGCCGACGAGACGTACCGTCTGCACGGCGCGGGTGAGCGCGACGTAGAGCAGTCGAGCACCGCGCGCCGTGCCGCCGAAGATCTCGTGCGGGTTGACGATCACGACGCCATCGAACTCCAGGCCCTTCACGGCCTCGGGGGTGAACATCGGGACGTCACCGGGTTCGAGCGCCTGCACCTGGTGGGCGGCACGCAGACCAACGGCTCGCAACGCGTCGGCGATCAAGTCGAACAACCGCTCGGGCGCCACGATGCCGGTGTTGGGGTGGCGGTGTTTGGTGTGGCGAACCTCCTCGGCCACTGCGTCGGCCAGGCGTGCGGTGTCGACCAGCAGCACCGCAGGAGGAACGCCGTCGACGCGGACGCTGGTACTCGCGGTCGTGTGCACGCCGGTGTGCGGGAGCAAACGGTTGGCGACGTCGAGCACCGGCGCGGGCACGCGGTAGCCGATGGTGAGATGCGCGACGGTGCCCGAACCGCGACTGAGGAAACCCAGCGCGGTGTCCCAGTCCTCTTGACCTGCGGGCGTGGTGGACTGGGCGAGGTCGCCGAGCACGGTGAGCGAACCCGAAGGACTCCGCCGCCCGATCACACGGAGTGCGACAGCCGAGTGGTCCTGCGCTTCGTCGACCACCACATGACCGAACGTGAAGGGTGTGCCGTTGACGAGCGAGTTGGCTTCGTCGACGAGGAACTGATCCGCAAGCGTCCAGCGCCGTCGCGAACCACCGGGGCCGAAGCCGTGTTCGAGCAGGAGCCGATCGACGAGCTTGATCGGTTGCACAGCGGGCCACGCCTTGGCCAACGCGCCACGCAACACGTCCATCTTCGTCGACGCCTTCTCCTGACCGGTTCGTTGCAGCAGTGCCCAATCGACGGCCGAGCGCAGCCCGTCACGGCGCTTGTTGACCGGCACGTTGCCCGACAGCGCCGCGGTGATCCACCCTGCGATCTCGTCGGGCTCGAACACCAACGTGCGCGCGCCGAAGGGTTGGCGAACCGGTTCGGTCGGCAGCACCACGTGCCGGGTGCTCGCGGCCTCGAGCGCTGCCAGCATCTCGGGTGAACCCTTTGCACGGCGTGCCTCGTCGGTGTCAGCCCCGTCGAGCGACGGCAACCGCGGCACACACAGGTCGGCGACGGTGCGCTGTTGGACGCTTCGCTCGCCGAGCGACGGGAGCACATTGCCGATGTAGTCGAGGAAGACGCGGTTGGGCCCGACGACGAGCACGCCATCACGAACGAGACGGCGACGGTGTTCGAACAACAGGTACGCGGCCCGGTGCAGACCGACCGCGGTCTTGCCGGTGCCCGGGCCACCCTGCACCACGAGGCACTGGTCGATCGGCGCGCGGATGACGACGTCCTGCTCTGCCTGGATCGTCGCCACGATCTCGCGCATCGAACCCGTACGCGCCGCGCCGATCTCTGCGAGCACCGGGTCGGGTACACCCGTGGCGGCCCCCGCAGCGTCCGGATCGTCGAGTTGTTCGTCGAGGTACGCGCCGAGGTCACCGTCGGCGAGCGTGAACCGGCGACGATGCGCGAGCCCGAGCGGGTCGACACCCGTGGCGCGATAGAACGGCGCAGCGATCGGTGCACGCCA
>JBMOFX010000016.1:0-20539 GCA_049318665.1 Ilumatobacteraceae bacterium
GCGCCGCCGTACTTGTGGCCGTACTCCATGCCCACCTGGGCGAACGTGCCGGGCATCGCGTCGGTGCCGATGCGGCCGTCGGTGCTCGTGACCGCGCCGTAGCGACCCTCAGGGCTCCAGACGTTGCTGTCGGACTTCGGGCGACCGCCGCCACCGAGCAGGCCTGCGCCCGAGAGCTTCTCGACACCGACCGCGAGGCCCATGTCGCACTCGCCGGCCTTCACCGCCATGATCACCGTGCGGAGTGCAGTGGCACCGGTGGCGCACGCGTTCGCGACGTTGTACACGGGAATGCCGGTCTGGCCGATCTGCTTCTGCAGTCGCTGGCCGAAGCCGGAGCTCGCGTTCATCAGATTGCCGGCCCCGAGGATGCCCATCTCGCCCATGGTGACGCCGGCGTCGGCAAGCGCACCCATGGCTGCCTCGGCGCCGAGATCGACGACGTCCTTGTCGGCGTGCTTGCCGAACTTCGTCATCGTGATGCCGAGGATGTACACGTTCTCTGCCATGTCGGTGCTCCTGTCGAAGAGGTGGGTGGTCAGGCCGGTTCGAAGCCGAAGCCGATGGCTTCGGTGCCGTGGTCGTCGGTGCCGAGGGAGTAGGTGGTGAGCCGGACGGGCATGCCGAGGGTGACGTGCTCCGGATCGGCGGCGGTGTTGATCACGTTGCCCCGCACGCTCGTGCCGTCGCAGTCGACGATCGCGGAGACGAAGGGCACCGGTACCCCGGGTGCGGCGAACGTGACGATGGTGAAGGCACGAACGATGCCCTCGGTGGCGACGTCGACTGCGCTGAACGAGGTGCCGAAGCACGCTGCGCAGGCATTGCGTCGGTCGAAGAAGCGCGCCCCGCAATTCGTGCACTGATGCGCGACGAGGTGGGGATGGTCGCCGAGGACGAGGTAGTTCACCAGCGGGACCTGGGCGGGGGCAGCGGCAGTGTCGGTCATCACGGCGAACTGTACGACGGGAACATGGGGTCGTTTCGTACTGGATGCAGCGCGAGGAGGCGTCGGGCGCGGATGAGGTCGACGGCGCGAGCCTCGGTGATCGGCTGACATCCCGAGCAGACGACCGTCATCCGTCCCCACGGGGAGGTGCCATCGGCGTGGCGGGTGAGTCGCGTTGCGCACAGCGGGCACACGGTGCGGCCGTAGACGAAGTGGTCGGCGGTCGCCAGCTTGCGGCCGGTTGTGTTGCGCGGACCGCGTGCCGCATGCTGGCGAATCATCGGCGTGCCGATCGCGATCAGCCCCTCGAGCCCATCGATCGTGCCGACCTGTTGGAACGGTGAGACGCCGACGATGAATGGCAGTTCGACCGCGTAGACGTTGCCGAAGCCGGCGACGTTGCGTTGGTCGAGCAGCGCACCCGCAAGCGGTGCCGACGGGTCGACCTGGAGTCGCGCCGCGACGATCGCGGGGTCGGGTGCCATCACGCCGCAGAGGTCGGGGCCGAGGTGCCCGACGAGTTGCGCTTCCTGCGACGTCGGCACCATGCCCAGCAGCGGCACGTCGATCGCGGTGAGTCGGCCGTCGTCGAACCACAGCTCGACCCGCCGTCGCCACTCGGCTTCCGTGGCACGCGGTCCGACCCGAAACGCGCCGTGCATCAGCAGGTGCGCGTGGAGGGTGCGTCCGTCGTCGAATCGAAGCAGGAGGTGCTTACCGACCGCGTCGGCCTCGAGAAATGTCGCGCCGGTGAGATCGACCCCGACCAGCCGAGGATCGCGCGTGACGCATCGCTGTACTCGTTGCCCGGCGAACCGCGCCCCGATCCGGTCGGCCAACCGCCGAATCGTGTCCCCCTCAGGCATACCCCATCCTGCCCCACCCCGACCGAGTCCCCAGCGCCCGACCGAGTCCCTGGCGTCCGACCGAGTCCCTGGCGTCCGACCGAGTCGCCCGTGCACACCCGAGTGCGCCGGTGCACCCGCCGCGCGCCGAAACCCTCGGTCAGACTGCGACGTGAGCGACGACGAGGGTGAGCGCGGTGAGCGACTTGGGACGGCCGTCGGTCCAGCGGCGCATCGAACCCCACGTGAAGCCGGCATCGCTGAGCATCGTGGGCACGTGGCGCGTCGTGTGGCAGCCGCCGGCGATGCGTCGCTGCACCGGCTCGATGATGCGCTGGGCGCGTTGGACTCGTTCGTCGTCGGACAGCCCGTGCTCGAGGACGTGGAAGGTGCCGCCCGGCCGGAGCACGCGGCGAATCTCGGCAAGCACCGCAGGCACGTCGGGGACGGTGCACAGCGTGAACGTCGACACCGCGCAGTCGACGCTTGCGTCGGGCAGCGGCAGGTGCTCACCCACGGCGTCGATCGTCTCGACCTCGAACGGGGCCCGCTCGATGCGCTCACGCGCAAGTTCGATCGCTCGGCCCGCCGGTTCTACGGCGATCAGCCGCGCCACCTCGGCCGGGTAGAGCGCCACGTTGTGGCCGGAGCCGAACCCGATCTCGAGCACCGTGCCGGAGGCGCCCTCGACGACACTGCGCCGGTGTGGTCGCCACGCGGGTGATCCGCACGCCACGTCGATCACCTTCGGCAGGATCCGCCGCTCGTACCAACTCGCCATGCCGAGACTGTACGCCCCGACCCCGATGGGTCGGGTGGGGCGCGTCAGGGGCGGGGGATCGCGGCGTGGGCGACGGCGATCTGGGCGGCGACGGCCGCGTTGTTGCGGACGAGCGCCACGTTGGCGGTGAGGCTGCGCCCGCCGGTCGAGGTGACCACGCGGCCGAGCAGGAACGGCGTCACGTCCTGGCCGACGATGCCACGCACGTCGAGTTCGTTGAGCGCCTCCGCGATCACATCGGCGATCTGCTCGGCGGGGATCTCATCGCTCGCAGGGATCGGGTTGGCGATGCTGATACCGGTGGTGAGACCGAGCACGTCCCAGGTGGCGTGCATGAACGATGCGATCTCGGCCGGACCGTCGAGCCGCCGGGGCGCCGGGAACCCGCTGACGCGTGAGTAGAACGATGGGAAGTCGTCACTGCCGTTGACAACGACTGGGACGCCCAACGTCTCGAGGCGTTCGAGCGTGAGCCCGATGTCGAGGATCGACTTGATGCCGGCCGACACGACGGCCACCGGAGTGACGGCCATCTCGGTGAGGTCGGCGCTGATGTCGAACGTGGTCGCAGCGCCGCGGTGCACGCCACCGATGCCACCCGTCGCGAACGTCCGGATGCCTGCCAGCGCCGCGAGTCGCATCGTGGCCGCCACCGTCGTGGCCCCGTGTCGCTGCGTCGCAACGAGCCAGGGCAGGTCGCGGGTCGTGGCCTTGTGCACGTCGGGGTCGGTGGCGAGCAGCTCGAGTGCTGCGTCATCGAGGCCGATGTGCGGCACCCCGTGCAGCACCGCGATGGTGGCCGGCACCGCGCCGTGCTCGCGCACGACGGCCTCCACGCCCTGGGCCATCTCCACGTTCGTGGGGTAGGGCATGCCGTGACTGATGATCGTCGACTCCAGTGCCACGACCGCCCGACCCGCACCGAGGGCTTCGGCGACCTCGGGGAGCACGACGAGTGCGCTCATGCGGCGACGGCAGCCTTCATCTCGGTCAGCGCATCGGCGATCGCGTCGCGGGCCCGTGCCTTGAGGGTGTCGAGGTCGTCGATGGTCATCCCCTCGGTGCTGATCGGCTGCAGCACGCGCACCTCTGCATCGGTCACGCCGAACCGCCAGTCGCCCGACACGAGACCGGTGTACGCGCCATGCACCGCGAGCGGGAGCACCGCCACCTGGTTCTCGATGGCGAGCCGGAACGCACCGTCCTTGAACGGCTGCAGGTCCCCGCTTCGAGTGCGCGTGCCCTCCGGGAAGATCATCACGCTCACCTTGCGCCCGAGCCGGTCCTTGCACGCCTCCATCGCGGCCACCGTGCTGTCACGGTTGCCGCGCACGAGCCTGATGTCGCCAGCCATCTGCATCATCCACCCGACGAGCGGGAACTTGAAGAACGTCTCCTTCGACAGCCACTTCATCTCGAACGGCAGATGCGAGATGAGCAGGATGTCGACGAAGCTCTCATGGTTGGCGACCACGACATACGGGCGACGTGGGTCGACCACATGGAACCCGGAGATGTGGAACGTCCACAGCGGGTTGAGGAACTGATGCACCACTGCCAGCTTCCTGAACAGGTAGCCGGCGGCGTAGTGGCCGCGGTCGAACGGCAAGGTGATGAGCCACACCACGAACACCAGCGGCGTCCACACGATGATGACGACGACGAGCACGAACCAGGCCCACACGGAGAGGAGGGACCGGGCGACTGCGTTGTCGAGCAGTCGACGTCGAAGCGAGGGTCGCGGTGAGGACGAATCAGTGGACATCATGACCATCGTGGCACGACCGGGGCGTAGCCTCCACGTCCATGACTCCCACGTCCATGAGTCCCGACGTGCAGGCTCTGTTCGACGCAGCGTCGGCCGTGATGGAGCGGGCGTACGCCCCGTACTCGAACTTCCCGGTCGGCTGTGCGATTCGCAGCGCGAGCGGCGTGATCTACGCAGGCTGCAACATCGAGAACGCCGCCTACCCCCAGGGTTGGTGTGCCGAGGCAAGCGCGATTGCCGTGATGGTGTCCGCGGGTGAGCGTCGCATCGCCGAGGTGCTCGTCATCTCCAAGGCCCCGACGCTGGCGACGTGTTGTGGCGGTTGCCGCCAGAAGCTCCGCGAGTTCGCATCGCTCGACACGATCATCCACACCTGCGGCCCCGAGGGCGTGCGAGCAGTCCTCACCCTCGACCAATTGCTGCCGTTGTCGTTCGGACCGGAGCAGTTGGAGGGCTTCTGATGAGCGGTCGCGAGCCGTTCCTCACGGCCAAGCTGCAAGGGTTCGGCACCACCATCTTCGCCGAGATGTCCGGTCTCGCGATCGCAACCGGAAGCATCAACCTCGGGCAGGGCTTTCCCGATTACGACGGTCCGACGGAGGTGCTCGACGCTGCGGTCGAAGCGATCCGTGGCGGACTCAACCAGTATCCGCCGGGCCCCGGGATGCCGGTGTTGCGCGAGGCGATCGCCGAGCATCAGCTCCGCTTCTACGGCCTCACCTTCGATCCCGACGGTGAGGTGCTCGTCACCGCCGGCGCCACCGAGGCCCTCGCCGGCGCGCTGCTCGGGCTGCTCGACACCGGTGATGAAGCGGTCGTGTTCGAGCCGATGTACGACAGCTATCAGGCGTGTATCGCGCTGGCCGGGGCGGTGGCAAAGCCGGTCACGCTGCGCCCGCCCACCTACGGTTTCGACATCGACGAGCTGCGTGCCGCGATCACGCCGAAGACGAAGTTGATCCTGCTGAACACGCCGCACAACCCGACCGGCAAGGTGTTCGACCGGGCCGAGCTGCAGATCATTGCCGACCTTGCGATCGAGCACGACCTCATCGTGGTGGCCGACGAGGTGTACGAACACCTCGTGTTCGATGGCGCCCAGCACGTCGCCATCGCGTCGTTGGCCGGCATGCGCGACCGCACGCTCACCATCAGCAGCGGCGGCAAGACGTTCAACACCACCGGGTGGAAGATCGGGTGGCTGTGCGGTCCTCGCCCGCTCGTGGCCGCAGCACGAACGGCCAAGCAGTTCCTCACGTACGTGAACGGCGGCCCGTTCCAGCCGGCCATCGCCGTCGGCCTGCGCCTCCCCGACTCGTACTTCGCGGAGCTGGCCGCCGACATGCAGTCCAAGCGCGATCAGCTGGTGCCGGGTCTGGTGGAGGCCGGCTTCGACGTCTATCCCACCAACAGCACGTACTTCGTCACCGTCGACGTGCGACCGGTTCGAGCCGATGGCGACGGCATGGCGTTCTGCCGCGAGCTGCCGCACCGCTGTGGTGTCGTGGCGATCCCCAATGAGGTCTTCTACGCGAACCGGCACGAGGGTCGCCATCTGGTGAGGTTCGCGTTCTGCAAGCGCAGCGCGGTGCTCGACGATGCGGTGATCCGCTTGAAGGGTCTGTCGGCGGCATGAGTTCGTTCCGGATCGCAGCCATCCAGCACGACATCGCGTGGTGCGACCGCGACGCGAACTTCGCCCATCTCGCCCCGCTCATCGCAGGTGCCGCGGCATCGGGAGCGCGCCTCGTGCTGCTCAGCGAGACCTACTCGACCGGGTTCGCCACCGATCGCGCCGACCTCGGCGAGCCCGAGGGTGGCCCGTCGTCGCAGTTCCTCGCCGCACAGGCGCGCGAACACGGCGTGTGGGTCGGTGGTTCGTGCCCCGAGATTCCCGCCGACGCCGAACCAGGCGATGCGCGCCCCTTCAACTCGTTCGTGCTGGCCGGTCCCGAGGGGGACATCGTCCGCTACCGCAAGATCCACCCGTTCACCTACGGCAACGAGCACGAGCACTTCCGGGCGGGCGACGCGTTCACCCAGGTGACGATCGACGGGCTGCGGTTCACGCTGTTCGTCTGCTACGACCTGCGCTTCGCCGACGAGTTCTGGCAACTCGCCGAGTCGACCGACGTCTACCTGGTGCCTGCCAACTGGCCCGAGGCACGCCGCACGCATTGGATCAGTCTTCTCCAGGCGCGGGCGATCGAGAACCAGGCGTACGTGGTCGGCTGCAACCGCGTCGGCACCGGTGGCACCGGGCTCGTCTATTCGGGTGACAGCCGGATCATCGACCCTGCGGGCGAGGTGCTCGCGTCGGCCGCGGTCACCGAGAGCATCCTGTTGGCCGATATCAGCGCGGAGCGCGTCACCGAGATCCGCGACCGGTTCCGCTTCCTCCCAGACCGCCGCTGACGGCAGGGACGTTCACCCCAGGGCGAGTTCGAGGAGGGAGACGGTCTTCTTGCCGCCGTCGGTGTCTTGTTGGCCGACTTCGACGAAGCCGATCGAGCGGTGGAACTCGAGTGACACATCGTTGCGAGGGCGGATGTTCACCTCGCAGCTCAGCACCGGGACCAGGCCGGTGAGGCGCTCTTGGAGCTCGCGGTAGAACCCGCGGCCGATGCCGTAGCGACGGAACGAAGCGTCGACGGCGATCCGGTCGAGGTACGCGAAATCGCGATCGGCTTCGGCGTGGTAGCGGGTGAACCACGCGTAGTTGAGGCTGCCGTAGTCGACACCGCGGGGCAGCACCACGCAGAAACCGGCGAATGCTCCATCGACCTCGGCCGTCAGTGACAGGAGGCTCAGGCCCACCAGCCGCGCCAGTTCCGGAGCATCGAGCTCGTTCACGGCGGGTACGTTTGCATTGTTGAGTTCGAGCGCTGCCGCGAGATCATCGGCGGTGGTGTGTCGGATGTGCACGGCCGCAAGGTAGCCGCCGAGAGGAGACCCGATGTTCTGGAACAAGAAGACCGAGATGGTCGATGCGAGCGACGCGTTGCCGGGCCGTACCGACCAGACGATGCCCGTCCCCGCGGCGCACTTCGTGAACGGCCACTCGCTGGTGGCACCGTGGCCGGAGGGTGCCGAGGTCGCGGTGGTCGGGATGGGGTGCTTCTGGGGTGCCGAGCGCATGTTCTGGCAGCTCCCGGGCGTGTACACCACCGCAGTTGGCTACGCAGGTGGCTACACCCCGAACCCGACGTACGAGGAGACGTGCTCGGGCCGTACCGGCCACACCGAAGCGGTGCTCGTGGTGTTCGATCCGGCGCAGATCAGCTACGAGTCGGTGCTGAAGGTGTTCTGGGAGAACCACGACCCCACCCAGGGCATGCGCCAGGGCAACGACGTCGGTTCCCAGTACCGCAGCGCCATTTACACCACGTCCGACGCGCAGGTCGCGGCGGTCGAGCGGACGAAGGAGATGTTCGCCGAGCGGCTCCGCACGGCCGGCTACGGCGCGATCACCACCGAGATCGCCCCACTCGGTGACTTCTTCTACGCCGAGCCGTACCACCAGCAGTACCTCGCCAAGAACCCGAACGGGTACTGCGGGATCGGTGGCACCGGGGTGAGTTGCCCCATCGGGCTCAGCGCCTGACCTCACACGCCTGGTCGATCCAGCCCCACTGCACCAAGCGCGCCGAGAGGCGCCGGCGGTTGTGGGCGATGGCGCGATACGGCAGGTCGGCCAACCAGCGCACCGGCGGCACGACGAGCACCACCTCGCCCACGCGGCCGATGAATCGCCACACACCACGCGTGTGCGCGAGCGCCGTTGCGACGCCGCGAGCGCGGAGCAGGATCGCGCCGTCGGGGCGAACCACCACGATCGTGTCGTCGGTCGGCGCTGCGAGCACCCGCGGATCGGTGACGGCGTACGAGGGCGTGAAGGTGATCGCACCGTGCTCGTCGCGCGCTCGTAGCCAACGAACCGCTGCCGAGCAGATCCCACAGTCGCCGTCGTAGACCAGGCCGACGTGACCCGTCGCCGGTGCGAGCGTGGCGGTCACACCCAACCCCGTTCACGAATGTCGTCGCCGTCGGCGTCGAGCGCGCGGCCCTGCCAACGCAGCGCGCCGGGTGTGGCGCTCAGCTTGGCGATGAGTCCCTGCATCGGGGTTCCATCCACTTCGACAATCGATTCGCGTGCAGCGTAGTGGGGGTCTGCGGAGATGTCGCCCATGTCCATCACCGGGCCGATGGCTGCCTCGGCATCGGTGAATGCGGCGAGCACGTCGGCCTGTGAGCGCTGCGCACACCAGGCCACCATGATCGCTTCGAGTTCGTCGCGGTGGGCCATGCGGCCGGCGAAGGTGGCGAACCGCTCATCGTCGGCCACGCCGAGCAGCGCCATCACCCGAGCTGCCACGGTGTCGGCGCTCGTGCTGACGCCGACCCACCGACCATCGCTGCACCGGTACGTCCCGCGCGGCACCGTGTAGGGCAGCCCGGCTCCGAGACGCGGCTGCATCTCCCCGGTCAGCGAATACAGCGAGATGAGAGGGCCCATGATCTGGAACAGGCTCTCGAGCAGACTGACGTCGACGACCTGACCCACACCACTGTGGAGCGCAACCATCGTCGCGAAGGCGGCGACGAGCCCGGTCACTTCGTCGGTGAGCGCGATCGCGGGCAGCATCGGCTGCCCATCTGGCTCGCCGCTGATCGAGCTGAGCCCCGACATCACCTCGGCGATCGTGGCGAACCCGGCGCGATTCGCGTAGGGCCCGTGCTGCCCGAAACCGGTGACACGGGTGATGACCAGGCCCGCGTTGCGGGCAAGGAGGACGTCGGGGCCGAGGCCCAGCCGTTCGAGGGTGCCGGGGCGGAAGTTCTCGACGAGGACGTTCGCGTCATCGAGGAGGTGGAGCAACACCGCACGGTCGTCGTCGTTCTTGAGGTCGAGTGCGATCGTCCGCTTGTTGCGGTTGACGAGCTTCCACCACAGGCCCTCACCGTCGCGAGGATCACGCCAAGCCATGTTCCGCAAGCTGTCGCCGCCGTCGGGCCGCTCGACCTTGATGACGTCGGCGCCGAAGTCGGCCAGGTAGCGCGCGCAGTTCGGCCCGGCGAGCACGGTCGACAGGTCGACCACTCGGAGCCCGCTGAGCGGCGGCTTCGACTCAGCCTGCTTCGGCTCAGCCGAGGACATGGACGGTGCCACGGCCGGTGAGTGCCCGGACGATCGTCGCCGGGTCGGACATCGCCACGATCGTCGTGAGCACGACGCCAGCGGCGGTTGCCGGGATGAAGACCGGGAACGCGGCGGCCACCTGGAGGTCCGTCGTGTGGATCGTCAACTCGACGACGCGCGTGACGAGGTAATCGGTGAACGACATGCGCCCGGCCAACGATTCGACCACGTGTGCAGGGTCGACTGACCGGATCAACTCGATCACACGCGCGGCCGTGGTTTCGGCCACGCCGACCGGATCGTCGAGCCCGACCGCCGCGTCACGGCCGCGTTGGGCGACGGCGTCGTGCACGCCGGGCGTGGCCAACGCAGTGCGAAAGTAGGCCGACGGCGACGCGACATCGGCATCGATGATCGGCGGGCCATCGAGGTACGTCTCGATCGTCGTGTACGCGCGCAGCGTGTGCCCGGCGAGCTCGCGCACGGTCCACTCGCCGATCCCCGGTGCCTCCCAGTCGACGATCGCTCGCAGCGTGGCGAGGAATGCGTCGGATGCTTCCTCGAACGCCGCGAGTGTTGCCTCGTGGGTCAGCGCAGCGGGATCGTGAAGCATCTGTCCTCCAACGTACCGAGCGCGTAGGTCTCATAGTCCACGCCGAAGTCGATGTAGAGGTGCCGGCACCGCTCGCTCCACGCCAGCGCCTCGGGCGACGAGATGCGGTGCACGATCTGGAGGATCCCGCCTTCGTACACGCGGTACTCGCCCCACGTGCCGGGGAAGTCCTTCACGCATCCGATCTCGATCGTCGGCACGCCCGTCGGGAGCAGTCGGCGACGATGGCGGTGGGTGTGGCCGGCGGTGTAGGCGACGATGTGCCGCCGCCGCGCGATCACGTCGGAGAGCGCATCGCTCGGGTCGGGGTGCAGACCGAAGTAGTTGTCGCTGCGATGCCCGTCGGTCCACTGCTGGTGGTGTCCCATCACGATGACCGGCCGATCGGCCGACGCTGCGTTCCCGTCGAGCCACTCGATCTGGTCGTCCGTGAGGCCGCCCGTTGACTTGCCGGGAATGGTGGTGTCCAGCAGCGCAACAGCCGCACCGGGCAGCGTCACCCACTGATCGCCCGCGTACTCGGTTTGGCCGCGGTAGGCGTCGTGGTTGCCGCGCACCACGTAGAGCGCGTCGCCGAAGGCCGGGCGGTAGCACGCTTCGAACGCCGCCCACTCGTCAGGCAGGCCGTCGACGGACAGATCGCCTTTCACGAACACGGTGTCGATGCCCGCCGCGATGATCTCCGCGACCGCGCCGCGGTTCATCGTCTCGGGATAGGGAGGCTCGCCGGGCTCGCGCCGCTGGATCGGGCCCTGCGGGTTGTCGTCGATGCGGCCGCACTCGATCTCACCGAAGTGCACGTCGTTGACGGTGGCGAACCGCGCGAGCAGCGCACCGCCCGGTCGGTCGAGGGTGCGCACGTCGACGCCGTCCACACGATGCACGGTGCCGGGCTCGAGTCCGTCGATGCGGTGCACTCGATGGCCGTCGTGAGCAACGATCAGGTCATCGGCGACCGTCGTGATGTCCATGACCGCCGACCGTAGCCGTCGATCTCAGCCGCGGAGGTCGATCACGACGCTGCCAGCGACGATGTCGTGCAACGTTCGGCCTCGGCCGTCGACGAGCATCCACAGCGGATCGACGAGATAGCAGACAAGCCCGGCCGAGATGAACAGCAGGCCCTGTCCCTGCGCCTGCGACTCGCCGAGCCGACTCGCGCCGACAACGACCAGCGCGATCCCACCGACCACGAACACCGCCGCGACGAGCTCGCGAGCGATGGTCCGCCACCAGCCGATCGGATCCATCGTCCCCGGCCGAACGACCCGGATGCCGACGCGCTGCTGCCCGATCGCTGCCCCGTTCTGCGCGATCGCGCGCAGGCGAAGCAGCTGCACCATCCACAGCAGACAGAAGGTCACGCAGACGACCGCCACGCCCACGTACGGGTTCACATCGGAGCCGAGCGACGCTTGCACCCTCGCCGTCGCGAACACGATCACCGACGACAACGCTCCGTAGGTGAGTTGATCCAAGCATCGGGCGCCGAAGCGCTTGCCGAATGACGCAGGGCGGGTGACGACACGAGGCGCGAGGTCGCCGAGAAACGCCCACGACGTCGGTGCCAGCACCGTGAGGTGTTCGTTCGGGCGCTGTCGCCAGTCGTCCACCTGGGCGGCGCGTGGGGGCAGCCCGGGCAGAGAACGCGGGTCGACCGCCACCACTGGACGCGCGTCGACCGCGACCGTCGGCGGCGGAAAGCCGGTCACCGGGCGGGCAACGCGAAGGGCAGCAAGGATGTCACCGCTGCCTTGGTGACGACGACGCTGCCAGCGAGTCGATCGGGGATCGTCCGTCGGTTGGGGTCACGAGCCACCATGACGAGGTCGATGAGGTTCAGCGCGACGAGGCCGACCAGCGCGACCTGCATTTCACGTGACGGCACATCGGTGGTGTAGATGAGCGCAGCCAGGGCGATGGGCCCCACGCGCATCGTTGTGTCGACGAGCATCCGGAGTGCTGCTCGAAGCGGGCCGAGCGGATGACCGCTGCCGATGCGGACCACACGAACATCGACGTGACGACGACCAACGCTGGTGCCACGGTTGGCCATGGCGTCGACCAATCGGTACAGAACGACCGCGCCGGCGAGGGCGCCCATCGCGATGGTCCACCGCTGGCTCGGTGCCCCGATCCTGCCCTCGTTGAACTTCGACGCACCCGCCACGACGGCTCCGATGATCGCAACCGCCGCCGCGAGCCAGACGATGTCGATCACCTTGGCCATCACCCGGTCGGACAGGTACGCGGGCTGGTCGGTCGAGATGTGCATCGGCCGGAACGCAGGTCGAACCGGCTTCTTTGCGACGTATGGCAGAAAGGACTCGGCCGAGAACACCGCCGGAGCGGGAGGAGCCCAGTGAGTCGACGTCGTGCGCATGGACACATCGTCGACGATCTGTAGCGAAATGTCCCGCAAAGTGGCCGGTTTGGGCCGAAGGGCCTACCGCGGGTTGCGCCCCGCCGGGGTCAGACCTTGACGACGATCGAGCTGACGATCTTGTCGTGCCAGGTCTGCTTGTCCTTGTCCCACAGCATCCAGAGGTAGCTGAGGATGCAGGCCTGACCGACGATGCCCTCGACGATCTGGCGCAGGAACGCTTTGCCGATGCCCAGGGGCTGCTGGGTGTCCTTGCCGACCACCTTGACGCCGACGATCTTGCGGCCCCAGGTCTGGCCCGTGCGCCCGAGAGCCCGCAGGTACAGCACGGCCACGACCACGATGCCGATGAGGCCGAGCACGATGGCGGCAGCGAGCAGGCCGCCCTCGGGCTTGCCCGCTGGGCAGACGATGTCGGCGGTGTTGTCGGCACGTTCGATCGTGACGCAGCCGTCGAACGCGGCGACTCCCAACACCACGGCGGGAATGGTGAACACCGAGAGCGCGAGGCCGTAGAGCAGAGAATCGAGCAGCCATCCGCCGAGGCGTGCCCCGAAGCCCGCGTACGGGCCGGCCGCGCCACCGACGACGTACCCAGGGGGCGGCGGTGAACCGAACGAAGGCGGCGGCGGCGATCCGAATGACGGCGGGGGCGGCGGGATGCTCATGCCTTCACCACCACGGTGGTCAGCATCTTGTCGTGCCAGGTCTGCTTGTCCTTGTCCCACAGCATCCAGAAGAAGCCGAGGTAGCACGGGATGGCGGAGACGATCTTCGCCAGCTGTCGGACGAACACCATGCCTGCCGAAATCGACGTGCCGGTGGTGGCGCTGATGACCTTGACCCCGGTGACGTTCTGTCCCCAGCTCTGCCCCTGGCTCACCTTGCGGCAGTACAGCACGTAGAAGGCAATCGTTCCGGCGAGTTGGAGCAGGAGGCCGATCGCTTCGGCGCCGGCCGCGGCGATGATCTGCCCCGGAACCGCGAACACTGCACCGATCAGGCCATCGATGAAGAACGCACCGAACCGCGGCCAGAAGCCGGCGGAGTTACCCATGCTGGCGGAGGGCTGATAGCCGAGCGGCGGTGGCGGTGGCGGCGATCCGAACGTAGGCGGCGGTGGCGGAATACTCATGGCCGCGCACAATACCTGATCGCGTCCTTGTGAACGGGGGACCTCAGCGGACGGGACGATCCCGTCGCGACGGCAGCGGCTTCGCCCACCACCGGCCGCTGAACCGCCACGACGGCACGCGCGCTGCTTCCCGATCGACAACCAGGATCGGACGAGGCCAGAGCGCCTCGACCGCCGCGGTGATCGCCACCGCTTCTTCCTCGGTGGGAACGGGGCTGATGCGCGGGTCGATCACAGCGGCACGTTGCCGTGCTTGCGATGCGGCAACTCCTCGCGCTTCGAGCGCAACATCCGCAAACCAGCGACGAGCTTCTGGCGCGTCTCGGCCGGGTCGATCACGTCGTCGATGTAGCCGCGCTCTGCCGCGTTGTACGGGTTCGCGTACTTCTCGGTGTACTCAGCGACGAGCTCGGCACGACGCGCCGCCGGGTCGGCGGCCTGCTGCAGTTCGCGCCGGTAGACGATCTCGACGGCGCCCTGCGGCCCCATCACCGCAAGCTCGGCGGTGGGCCACGCGTACGCGAGGTCGGCGCCGATCGACTTCGAGTTCATCACCACGTACGCACCGCCGTACGCCTTGCGGGTGATGATCTGGATACGCGGCACGGTCGCCTCGCAATAGGCGTAGAGCAACTTCGCACCGTGGCGGATGATGCCGCCGTACTCCTGGTCGACACCGGGCAGAAAGCCCGGCACGTCGACGAACGTGATCAGCGGGATGTTGAACGCGTCGCACGTGCGGACGAAGCGGGCGGCCTTCTCGCTCGATTCGATGTCGAGCACCCCGGCGAGGATCATCGGTTGGTTGCCGACGATGCCGACGGGTTGTCCGTCGATGCGACTGAAGCCGCACACGATGCTCTTCGCCCAGTGCGCGAAGTATTCGAAGAACTCACCGTCGTCGACGCACGACGCGATGACCTTCTTCATGTCGTACGGCTGGTTCGGTGACGGCGGCAGGATGGTGCGGAGATCCTCGCAAAGCCGATCGGGATCGTCGCCGGTGTCGACTGCCGGCGGCTCCTCGAGGTTGTTGGCAGGCAGGAAGCCGAGCAGGAAGCGCACGTCGTCGAGGCACGCCTTCTCGTCGGCGCTCACGAACGTGGCGACACCGCTCTTCGACGCGTGGCTCATGGCGCCGCCGAGCTCTTCGAGGGTGACCTCTTCACCGGTGACGGTCTTCACGACGTCGGGGCCGGTGATGAACATGTGGCTGCTCTCGCGGACCATGAAGATGAAGTCGGTCATCGCGGGGCTGTACACGGCGCCGCCCGCGCACGGGCCGAGGATGACGGAGATCTGTGGGATGACGCCGCTCGACAGCACGTTGCGGTAGAAGATGCCGCCGTAGCTGGCGAGGCTGACCACGCCCTCTTGGATGCGGGCGCCGGCTCCGTCGTTGAGACCGATGACGGGCGCACCCACCTTCAGCGCGAGGTCCATCAACTTGTGGATCTTCTCGGCGAAGACCTCACCGAGCGCGCCGCCGAACACCGTGAAGTCCTGGCTGAACACGAACACCTTGCGACCATCGACGGTTCCCCAACCGGTGATGACACCGTCGGTGTAGGGGCGTTCCTCGAGGCCGGATGCCTGCGCTCGGTGCCGGGCCAGCATGTCGAGCTCGTGGAAGCTGTCCGGGTCGAGGAAGTACTCGATGCGCTCGCGGGCGAGCATCTTCCCCTTCTCGTGCTGCCGCTCGACGGAGCGCTGCGATCCGGCGTGGATCGCCTGGTCGCGGCGCTGCCGGAGATCCTCCAGCTTGGCGGCCATGATGTCTTGAGGCGTGTCGCTCACAGCGGGTCACGCTAATCGCCACCACCGCGCACACGCCTATCGTTGGCCCGTGACGCTCCCCATCCAGCCGCCGCTCGCACCGATGCTCGCGAAACTGATGGACACGATTCCTGTGCAGCCCGACGGCGAGCCGACCTGGTTGTTCGAGCCGAAGTGGGACGGTTTCCGGTGCATCGTCTTCAAAGACGGCGACGACATCGAGTTGGCGAGTCGCAACGAGCGACCGTTCACCCGTTACTTCCCCGAGTTGCTCGGACCACTGCGTGACGCGCTCCCGGATCGCTGCGTGGTCGACGGTGAGATCGTCATCCCCGACGCCGACGACGACGGCCTCGACTTCGATGCGCTCCTCCAGCGGATCCATCCGGCTGCATCGCGGGTGCTCCGGCTGTCGACCGAGACGCCGGCGTCGTTCGTCGCGTTCGACGTCCTCGCCCTGGGCGATGACGTTCTCCTCGACCGGCCGCTGGCCGAACGACACGCGGCGCTCGCCGACATGTTGGCCACCGACCATGAACAGGTGTTCCTGTGCCCGAGCACGACCGACCAGGCGACGGCCGCGCGCTGGTTCGTCGAGTTCGAGGGCGCCGGGCTCGACGGCATTATCGCGAAGCGGCTCGCCGATCCCTACACGCCCGACAAGCGCACGCTCGTGAAGGTGAAGCACGTCCGCACCGCCGACTGTGCCGTTGCCGGCTACCGCGTGCACAAGGACGGCAAGGGCGTGGGCTCGTTGCTGCTCGGGCTCTACGACGAAGCCGGTGGACTGCACCACGTCGGCGTGGCAGCGTCGTTCACCGCCAAGCGCCGCACCGAGCTCCTCGACGAGCTCGCGCCATTGCTCGAGGGTGCGCTCGATGGCCATCCGTGGCGGGAGTGGGCCGAAGCGCAGGCCCACGAGTCGGCGCGCCTCCCCGGTGCTCAGAGTCGTTGGAACGCCGGCAAGGACCTGTCTTGGGTGCCGATCCGCGTCGAGCGCGTGGCAGAAGTGACGTTCGGTCAGCTCCAGAGCGGCCGGTTTCGTCACGGGGTGCAGCTGATTCGGTGGCGTGACGACCGCACGCCGCCAAGCTGCCGGTACGACCAGCTCGACGTTGCGGCGTCGCGCAGCTTCCACGACGTCGTGTCGGGCGCGTTCTGATCAGTCGTCGCTGACGGTGAACGTCCGATTGGCAGCCACCGTCCCGGTTGCCGAGGTGACCGACACGCCGAGGGTCCACACGCCGGCGACCGACAGCGGCACGCCCTCCGACTTGGGGAGCACCGCAGCGCCGGTACCCGTGAGCGCCGGTGGGATCGTCAGGATGATGCCGGGCGCCGTCGTGCCAGCCGGCGGGAGGAACGTGAGCACGAGGCTCGTGATGCCGGTCTCGGGTTTGGTGACGTCGACGCGCACACCGTTCGGGCCGACACCTCCGGTGAGCCGGACGGTGAGATCGAGGTTGTCGGCAACGAACCGGCCGTCGTTGTACGCGTAGTCGATCGTGGGCACGCGATTCAGGTTGGTCGGCGTGAGTGACACCAGCCAGACGCTCAGGACCACGATCAGCACACCACCCAGCGCCTCGAACGTCGTGGCACGCCGCAATCGTGATGCGAGTGGCACCGTCATCGTGTCCGCGGTGCGAAGACGAGTGGCGACGAACTGGCGGGTGGCGATGGCGATCGCTGCGACCGCGATCACGACCAGCAGCTTCAGGATGACCACGCGCCCGTGTGAGCTGCTGAACCATTCGCCGCGATCGAGTCGCCAGGTCTGGACGATGCCGGTGACGATCGTGACGGCGAGCGCTGGCGTGGCGAGTCGGGAGAACCCACGCACCGCGTGCACGAGGTCCTCCTCACCCGAGCCGGCGAGCACCACCCGAGTGAGCAGCACGATGCCGCCCAGCCAGATCGCCATGGCGAGCGCGTGGAGGATGCCCATCGCGATGCCCAGCAAGGCGAAGTCGCCACCGGTGCGATCGAGGCCGAGGGTGGCGACCGCGGCAAACGGTCCGACGAGCGCGGGGAGCTGCGACGCTTGGTCGAGCGCGCGTTCGGGGCGCAGCACCACCCAGCCACAGCCCGCGGTGAGCGCGACTCGTGCGAGCGTCGCAAGCCCAGTGGCGGAGTCCTTGAGGTCGATCCACGCGAGCGGACTGATCGAGCCCGACACCGAACGCCCGGTCAGTTGCGCAGTGAGGAACACCGCGGTTCCGATGGCGCCGACGAGCGCTGCGATCCACGCGCCGCGGAGGAAACGAACCGTGAGGATGTACTCGACACCCTCTGGCCAGGCGGTGACGATCAGCACGAACGAACCGAGCAGCACGGCCAACGCAAGCGTGGCAAGCAGACGTGACAGCCCGAGCGGCCCGCCCACCTTCGAACCGGCAGTCGCACTCGAGTCGCCGGTCGCGTCCCCGGTCGCGTCCCCGGTCGAGGTGGTGGTGCCGCCCGCGACGGTCGTGTCGTTGGGGGCCGGATCGGTGGGCGCCGTCGTCACTGCCGTGTCGGCAGTGATTGTGAACGTGATCGAGACACTGCCGTTCGGTGAGGAATCGGTGGCGCTGACGGTGGCGACCACGTTGCAGGTGCCCTTGGGCATCGGGGTGGGTACCGCCGCGGTGAGCGTCACCCCGTCGGCGGCCACTTCGGCGTTCCCGACGGCGAAGGGCTCGCCGTTGCAGGTGGTGATGACCGCCTTGGTCGGCCCGACCGGTTGGGCGAAGGTGAACTCCAGCTGTGTCGGTGACGTCGGAAGGCTTGCCCCATCGGATGGATTCGACGCAGTGAGCGTGTTGTCGGCGTGCGCGACGGAGCCTGTCGAAGCGATCGCGAGGGTCGCTGTACCGATCGCAACGACGAGCAGTCTGCGACAGATGCGACGGAACAACGGCAGGTCATGGCCCATGGTGGTGTGGCAACGCTAGCGCTCGGACGCTGCCAGTAGGCTCCACCGCGATGGCCACCCAAGCGCTCTACCGTCGGTATCGACCCCGCCGTTTCAGCGAGGTTCGGGGACAGGAGCACATCGTTCGGGCGCTGCGCAACGCCGTCATCAACGAGCGTGAGGGTCAGGCGTATCTCTTCTCGGGGCCGCGCGGCACCGGCAAGACCACCACTGCGCGCATCCTCGCGAAGGTGCTCAACTGCGAGAACCCGATCGACGGTGAGCCGTGTTGTGCATGCGATTCGTGCCTGGCGGTGGAGGCCGGCACCAGCTACGACGTGCACGAGCTCGACGCCGCGAGCAACAACGGTGTCGATGCGATGCGCGACCTCATCGAGAAGGCGTCGCTCGGCACGCCCGGTCGGCACAAGGTGTACATCCTCGACGAAGTGCACATGCTCTCCAACGCTGCCGAGGCCGCGCTCCTCAAGACCTTGGAGGAGCCGCCGCCGCACGTCGTGTTCGTGCTCGCCACCACCGATCCGCAGAAGGTGGCGTTCACCGTCCGCAGCCGCACGCAGCACCTCCACTTCCACCTCCTCCCGATGGACGAACTGGAGGCGCACGTGCGCTGGGTGGCGGCCGACGCCGGTCTCGACGTCAGCGACGCCGCCCTGCAGTCCGTGCTCGAACAGGGTGGCGGGTCCGCGCGCGACACGTTGAG
Source organism: Ilumatobacteraceae bacterium (assembly GCA_049318665.1). GTDB lineage: Bacteria > Actinomycetota > Acidimicrobiia > Acidimicrobiales > Ilumatobacteraceae > VFMC01. The sequence goes on from JBMOFX010000016.1 coordinate 19,011, forward strand.
CGCGCTCGAGCTGATCGCGTCGATCGGCGGCGACGACCTCGAGATCGTGCCGTACGGCGAGTTCGTCGATGCGCTGGTCGACCACGACGCCGGGCGAGCACTCGCCGCGGTGGCGCACTCCGTCCAGCAGGGTCGCGATGCGCGCACGCTCGCCGAAGACATCGTTCGATACCTCCGTGACTGCTTCCTCTCGCTGATGGCCCCCGAGCTCGTCGCCCTGCCCGATCAAACGGCCGCCACGGTTGCCGAGCAGGCCGCACGTCTGGGCGCCGGCCGCATCGTTCGAGCGATGGAACACCTCGGCGAGATGCTGGTCGAGATGCGCCACGCGCCCGACCCGCGGTTGTTGCTCGACGTGGCGTTCGTGCAGCTCACCCACCAGGCGGCGGCCTCCGACATCGGCGCGGTCCTCGATCGGCTCGATCGACTCGAGCGTGCGCTCGCCGAGGGTGGACCCCGGCCAACGGCGGCAGCGGCGGCGCCGGTCCCGGTGGATCCCGACACGGGCAGGGTGCAGCTCGGCGGCCGCGCTCGTCGCGATGCCACCCAACCGGCCGGCATTCCCCGTCCGGCCGAGGCGCCGGCCCCCACCGTGGTCGCGCCCGCATCGCCCGCATCGCCCGCATCGCCCGTGTCGCCCGCTGCGACGGGCGGCGACGTCCAACGGGTCGCGAGCGCCTGGCCGGGCGACGTGCTCAGCGGCGTGAAGGGGATGACCCGTGCGATGTACTCGCCGCTCAAGGTGCTCGGGGTGCGCAACGGCGTGCTCACCCTCGGCGCCCCGAACGAGCAACACCGTGCACGGTGCGAGGGCTTTCGTGCCGAGGTGGAAGCGGCGATGAGTCGCGTCGCCGGTGGTCCGGTCTCATTCCAGATCGTTGTCGAGGCGTCTCACGACGATGACGGCGCCCCCGAGTCGGCGGCGGGTGGCAACGTCGTTGCACTTCACCCCGCGCCGGTGCAGGCCGAGGAGGAGATCGATCTGCACGATCTCACCGATGCGCCGCCGGAGGCGGTCGTTACACCGATCGAGCGACTCGCCCAGGCCTTTCCGGGCTCCGAGATCGTCGACGAGCGTCCCTGATGGCGTCGTACACCGCGCCAGTCCAGTCGCTCATCGACGAGCTCGGTCGCTTGCCGGGCATCGGTCCGAAGTCGGCGCAGCGCATCGCGTTCCATCTGTTGAAGGCACCGGCAGACGACGTGAGCCGACTGGCCGGTGCGCTCACCGAGGCGAAGGCCCGGGTGCGGTTCTGTGAGCGCTGCTGGAACTTTGCCGACGAAGCGCAGTGTCCGGTCTGCCTCGACGACCGGCGTGATGCCACGGTCGTGTGCGTCGTCGAAGAGGCCCGCGACATCGTGGCGATCGAGCGCACCGGTGAGTTCCGCGGTCGCTACCACGTGTTGCTCGGCGCGATGAGTCCGCTCGAAGGGATCGGGCCAGAGCAGTTGAAGGTGAAGGAACTGTTCGCCCGCATCACTCCGGAAGGGATCACCGAGGTGATCCTGTGCACCAACCCCAACACCGA
>JBMOFX010000017.1:0-20450 GCA_049318665.1 Ilumatobacteraceae bacterium
ACACTACTGACGCTCATCCTGACCACCCCTTGGGGGAACGGTTCAGCTCGCGGCGAGCGATACGACGAGCGGAGCCAGGTAGGTGTCGCTCAGCCAACGCGACGCCTCTTCACTCCAGTGCAACCCATCGGGACGTGCGCCGGCGGGCTCGCTGTCGCCCGCGGCGGCCAGCCACGCCGACATGTCGACGGCCGCGATCGTGTCGGGATGCACCGTGGCGAGTTGACGGATCACGTCGAACTGGACCTCGTACCGGGCGGGGACGAGCATCTTTCGTTGCTCGCCTTGGAACGGTGAGATCGGGTGCGGTGGCAGGATCCATGCCACGTGGCGTACGCCTGCGGACATCAACCGATCGGCCATGTCGGCGTACTGCGTGGCGAGGCGTTCGCGAAAGCGCGGGTCGAACGGGGAGATGACCCCCTCGTCACCCCAGCTCCGGTCTTCGACGTCGCGCATCGTCACCATCAGCATGACGACGTCGGGTTGCAGATCGCGCAGCATCACCGGAAGGTCGTCGTCGAGCACGCGGCGGCACGGACCGACCCAGTCGAAGTCGCCGTCAGTGGGCACGACCCCGTCGCGCAGGAACCCACAGCCGGGCACCGACGCATCGGTCACCTGCATCGACGTCGGGTGGTCGAACGCCCAGCCGGTGAGGCCGATCGCCGTGCGCTGCGCGGTCGAATCCCCCAACACCAGCACCCGGACAGGTCGCGAGAGCGTGGGGACCATCGTGGTGTCAGGGCTCGGGCGACTGGCGGCGATCGACGTTGGCGAGACCTCCAACGGTGCGAGCGAGCCAGACACGGGCACGATTGCGACCGCTGCCCGCGCGTCGCCGGCAACGGCACCAGCAGCCACCGTGTCCGCCGGACGAACCACGCCCACCACGGCGATGGCGAGCACCGCCGTGACCAGACCGGCAAGCGACAGCGGCCGCAACGCGGCCGAGGTCCACTCGCGAACCGGTCGTTCGAGCAGTCGCATCGACAGCGTCGCCAGCGCAAGGGTCACCGCGAGTCTGACGGCGAACAACGCCACGCCGGTGACGTGCACTCGATCGGAGGTGAGCACCACGAACACCGGCCAGTGGTACAAATACACGCCGTAGCTCAACGATCCGAGCCACACGAGCGGCCGCGCCGAGAGCGCGCTGCACACGGGCGATGCCACCTGCACTCCCACTAGCACCGCTGCGCTGGCCAGCGCGAATACGGGCAACCAACCCGTGTAGGCCGGGCCGTGGTCGGCGGGCCAGGTGCACGCTGCGATCGCAATGACTGCGAGGCCGGCCGGAGCCCACCACGCGGCGCGCATCGAGCGGACCGGGCGCCACTGCAGCATCGCTGCGACGACGGCGCCAACCAGGATCTCGCCGGTCCGTGCGGGCGTCGACCAGTACGCCGCGTCACCGCCCCATCGACGTGCGATCAGCGGTGCGCTGAGGCCGGCCACCAACGCCGCGGCTCCGAGGACGGCCACGCGTGTGCCCGGTCGGCGCACACGCCCGAGCAGTACCAGCATCGCGACCGGCCACACCCAGTAGAACTGCTCCTCGATCGCCAGCGACCAGTAGTGCTCGAGCGGACCGACCCGGCCGAGGCTGGCATCGATCAACTGGGCGTAGCTCTCGCCGCCGAACAACTTCACCCAGTTGAACACCTGGAAGAGCGCCCCGAGCAGATCGCGGCGCATCGTGACCGCATTGCCACCCGCCAACCCGGCGCTCCACAGCACCATGACTCCCACGATGCACACGAGGCTGGCCGGCAGCAATCGCTTCATGCGACGCGCGTAGAACGCGCCGAGACGGATCGTTCCGGACCGGTCGTGCTCCACCAACAGCAGCGTGGTGATCAGGTAGCCGGAGAGCGTGAAGAACACCGACACGCCCACGTAGCCACCCGTCATCCACCTCGCACCGCTGTGGAACACGAGCACCAGCATCACCGCCACCGCTCGCAACCCGTCGAGCGCCGGCTGATAGGCGAGTGAGCGCGACCGATTCATCGCACCTGGTGTAGCGCACGCCACCGAACTCGTGGCGTCACTTCACATCTGCTGTCACTGGACGGCGAGGCTCGCTCGGAACTCCGCGTCCTCGATGAGGGCCTGCACCTCCGGTGGCGGATCGCTCAACCGTTCGAGCGTGACACCGTGGATCTCGCCGGTGAACCGGTACACGTGCGGGTAGTCGCCGACGGCTGCGCCACTGTCGAGACCCACGTCGAACGTCTCGCCGCTGATGGAGAAGATGACGGGCACGGACTTCTCCACCCGCACGTAGCCGACGGCATCGCCATCGATGCTCAACAGAGAGTGGCCTCCGCCGCCCATCCCGCCGTCGTACGCGTGGTCGATCACGACCGTCCGCCGTCCAGGGGCGAGCGCGCGGCGCGAGACGGCAACGTAGTGCTCGTGGCCACACCAGTTGTAGTGGTAGCGGGGCCGCCCGTCTGGTCCCACATAGAGCGACCAGCCGGCCATGTTTCCGCCCTGGGCTGCGATGACACCCTCGCAGCCGCCCTGGGGCACCGTGATCTCCGCCGTGATGCGAAACGAGCAGTTCTTCAGGTTCACCACGGAGCGCTCCGGCATGCGGTAGTGCACGTCTGTGTAGGTCATCTTGGTGAGCCCGCGCAGCGAGTCGTGCACGGCGTACCTCGCCCCGAAGGTCTGGCCGGGCTCCTTCAGGGGGTACACGTTGTTCCGCAGCGCCTCGGCGTCGAACAGCTCCTGCATTGCTGCGAGCCTGTCCGGGTGGGCGGACGCGAGGTCATCGCCCTGGGAGAAGTCGCTGCGGATGTCATACAGCTCCCACTTCTCCTGCGGGCCGTCGAAGGGGACGGAATCGAACCTCTTCCACGGCACGCGGCCGTGGAAGCAGGACGCGATCCATCCGTCGTGGTAGATCGCCCGGTTGCCGAACATCTCGAAGTACTGGGTCACGTGGTTCTCCGGCGCGTTGGCCGACTCCATCACCGGCATCATCGAGACACCGTCGATCGGCATCTGGCCGAGGCCGTTCACGTGGCTCGGCGCCTCGATGCCGGCGGCGTCGAGGAGCGTGGGGAAGATGTCGGTCACGTGGTGGAAGTTGCTGCGCAGGGCGCCGGCATCTTTGATGCGCCGCGGCCACCGCACCGCCATCGCGTTGCGCGTGCCGCCGAAGTGCGATGCGACCTGCTTCATCCACTGGAACGGCGAGTCAAGCGCCCAGGCCCAGGCGAGGTTGTAGTGGTTCTCGCAGCGCGCCGAGCCGAAGTCGTCCATGTGCTCCAACAGCCACTCGGGGTCCTCCGGCAGACCGTTCTGGAACGATGGTGCGCTCCACGCGCCGTTGACGGTCCCCTCGGCCGACGCACCATTGTCACCCGTGATGTAGATGAAGAGGGTGTTGTCCGCCTCCCCCATCTCGTCGAGCGCGTCGAGGAGCCGGCCGATCTGCTCATCGGTGTGCGCCATGAATCCGGCGAAGACCTCCATCAGGCGAGCGGCCACCGGCTTGTACCTGTCCGGGTACTCCTCCCACGAGGCCACCTCGGCCGGGCGCGGGGTGAGCGCGGTACCGGCGGGGATGACGCCGAGCTCGAGTTGGCGGAGGTAGATGCGCTCGCGCAGTACGTCCCACCCGTCGTCGAACTGACCCTTGAAGCGATCGATGTAGGAGGGCCACACGTGGTGCGGGCAGTGCATCGCTCCCGTGGCGAGGTAGGTGAAGAACGGACGGTGCGGGTTGGAGGCCCCCTGCATGCGCATCCATGCGATCGCCTTCTCCGTGATGTCCTCGCTCATGTGGTAGTCGTCGCGGCCCTCGTAGGGCATCACCGGAGTTGTTTGGTCGAACATCGGCGGCTCGAACTGGCTGGCCTCCGCGCTGAGGATCCCGTAGAAGCGCTCGAACCCCAGCCCTGTCGGCCAACGGTCGAACGGACCCGTCAGCGTCTGCTCGTGTGCAGGCGTTACGTGCCACTTGCCAAAGGCACCCGTGGAGTAGCCGTACTGGCGGAGGATCTCGGCGACCGTGGCTGCCTCCTTCGGGATGATGCAGTCGTACCCCGGGAACCCGCTCGCCCCCTCCGGGATGTTCCCCATGTGCACGGCGTGGTGGTTGCGCCCGGTGAGCATCGCTGCGCGAGTGGGCGAGCACAGGGCGGTGGTGTGGAACTGGTTGAAACGCAGTCCGTTTGCCGCCACACGGTCGAGTGCAGGGGTGGGCACGGGGCCGCCGAACGTGCTGCATGTGCCGAATCCGACGTCGTCCAGGAGCACCAACACGATGTTCGGGGCGTCCGCCGATGGCAGCGGCACCTCGGGCCGGGACGGTTCCGATTCGCCGACCAGTCGTCTCGTGACGCCTGCGAACGGTGGCGTGGCGAACGGGACCGCAGGGCCCGTCGGGAGCGAAGGTGGTGTCGAAGCGATCATCGAGTCCTCACGCCGGAATGCACGGATGGTCGAGGCACCGACGGACCGCATCCACGACGGAGGCATCGCCCGTCACCTCGATCGCGGCGTCCGACCACTTCGTCCGCCCGGACAGGACCGACACGAACGTGACGCGGGTCATCGACGCCTCGGCCGTGGCGCCGCTCCCGTCCGTCGGCACGGCCACGCAGTTGCGTACCAGCAGTCCCGCCGACTCGCCGTCCACCGTGATGCGCAGGTGCGCGTTCACCCCCTCGGCCCGGGCCGGGTCGAGGAGGACGCGCAGCGTGTGCACGAGGTCCGGGGAGGCGGCGTGCGCGATCGACTTCGCGCCGAAGGTATGGGTCATGAAGCGGTCCATCGGCGTCTGGCCGTCGAGGTGCCTGGCCCGGGTGACCGCCCAGTTGCGGATGTTGGCCGCCGGCGTCCGCTCGGCGACGAGGCGCAGGCCGCGGGCGAGCAGGTCTCTGTCCGCCTGGGGAGCAGCCGCAGAACGCGCCAGCCAGGTGGCGAGTTCCACGCCCCACCTGATCTCGTTGTCGTCCAGGGCCGCCGACGCCTGTCGTGCCACTTCCTCCCTGCCACCGAATCCGGCGATCAACCGCTCGAACCGCTCGTCGGGCTCCATCGGGAACAGGCGCGACTCCTCACCGTCGAACCACCCGCGCAGGCCCGTGTAGATCTGGCGCAGGTGATGCTCCGTCACGCCATACCGTTCGCTCGTCAGATAGTCCTGGGCGTAGAGGTCGGGCAGTGTGACGCGCGAGGCGATCTCGTCCATCGTCCAGCCCTTGTTGATCGCGCGCACGGTCTGGTCCCACATGAACTGGATGGAGTCGCGGTAGCGCTCCGACTTTTCGCGGATCGCCTCGCGGCCGGACAGCGGCGGGCCGTGCGTGGCGATGAGGTGCTCCGGCGCCCAGCCGATGATGTTCTCGATGCCGGTGATGAGCATCCGCGGGTCGCGGTACTCCTCGCCGCGAATGGCGAACACGTTGAAGAGCAGCGGCCACACCGTGTTGTGCACGCACACACCGATGTCAGGGAAGTAGAAGTTCACCGAGTCATCGCTGTCGCTCGGTGAATGACGCACGAGCACGCGCGCACCGGCGATCATGACCTCGCCCTCATCGGGGAGTTCGCTGGTCACCGGCAGGTGTCCAGGCGTGGCAGGCGCATGAGCAGGGTTTCTGTAGGCGAAGCCCAGGCCCACGTTCACCAAGCCGTCCGGTCCCTCCGTGGGCATCATGATGCCGAACTGCTCGACCAGCCCGCGACCGTACGCGGGAGCGATCTCACCCGACGTGCGGGCTTTGTTCAGCGCGATGCGGCGGTGCCCGTACACGGGCAACGGGCGCGCACAGTTCCCCTCGTCGGCCACGGCCTTCGTGCCCTCGACATAGTGGAAGTGCGTGTACACCACCGCTGCGATGGGACGGTCGGTGCGCCTGCGCAGCTCGGTCAACGCAAGGGCCATCTCCTGCACGGATTCGCCAGTGTCGAAGGCGATGATCCCCTCGGGCGCGTCGATGAACGTCTGGTTGGAGAGCCCGTTGCCGACGAAGCACCACGCTCCCGAGCGGACTTCATAGAACTCGCGACGAATGACCTCGTTCTGTGCCAGATGGTCGCGGTGCACCCGTGCTCCGTTCGGCGCGGCCACCACATGTTGGTCTGAGTTGTCGAAACTGCGCGTGGCCACGAGTGCCCCCTGCTTTCCCCGTCGGTAGGACATCCCCACCGTACGGCATGGCAACTGCCACACCTCTGGGGTTCAGCTACGAGGTCAGCGATCCCACCGGGGGAGACACAGAAACGTCCCCAGGTTCAGCTGCAGCCGCTGGTGCTGCCGCAGCTCGGGCAGGCGTGGCAGCTGCCGGCGCGGTTCATCTGAACACCGCACTGCATGCACATCGGGGCGTCGGAGTGGCGCACCGCCGGACGGGCGATGCCGGCCGGGTTGGTGACGTCGTTGTTCGGAGCCGTCGGAGCGACACCGAGGTCGAGCTGGGTGACCAACTCGGCCGCGGACGGCACGCTCTTCGGGTCGATCGCCAACTCGGTGCCGTTCGACGTCTCGATCACCGACTCCTCCACGCCGGGCAGCGTGGGCTGCAGGCGCTCGTCGACCGAGAAGATGCCGAGCTCGGCACGCTCGTCGTAGCTCATGTACTCGAGCGACAGGCGACGGAACAGGTAGTCCATGATCGACGACGCGAAGCGGATGTCCGGATCGTCGGTCATGCCGGCCGGCTCGAAGCGCATGTTGGTGAACGCCTCGACGAACGCACGCAGCGGCACGCCGTACTGCAGGCCGTAGCTGATGCTCTTCGCGAACGCATCCATGATGCCGCTGAGGGTGGAGCCCTGCTTCGACACGGTGAGGAAGATCTCGCCCGGCTGACCGGTGTCGTACTCGCCGATCGTCGCGAAACCCTTGCAGTCGGCAACGCGGAACTCGAACGTGCGACCACGACGGCTGCGCGGCAGCTTCTGACGGATCGGCTGGTGCACCACTCGCTCGACGATGCGCTCGACGACCTGCGTCGCCTGCGCCTCGACGGCCGGCGTCTCTTCGGCGCCGTCCTTCTTCGCGGTGCTGAGCGGCTGACCGACCTTGCAGTTGTCGCGATACACGGCGACCGCCTTCAGCCCGAGCTCCCAGCTGAGCTGGTGGAGCTGCTCGATGTCTTCGATCGAGGCCTCCTCCGGCATGTTGACCGTCTTCGAAATCGCGCCCGACAGGAACGGCTGCGTTGCGCCCATCATCCGCACATGGCCTTCGTAGTGGATGGTGTTGTCGCCCATCGAGCAGGCGAACACCGCAACATGCTCGGCAGCGAGATGCGGTGCGCCGAGGATGCTCTTCTCCCGATCGATGTAGGAGATGATCTCGTCGACCTGCTGCGGGCCGTACCCGAGGCGGCGCAACGCACGCGGGATCGTCTGGTTGACGATCACCATCGTGCCGCCACCGACGAGCTTCTTCATCTTGCACAGACCGAGGTCGGGCTCGATACCGGTCGTGTCGCAATCCATCATCAGGCCGATGGTGCCCGTCGGCGCGAGCACGCTCGCCTGGCTGTTGCGAACGCCATACTCCTCACCGTCACGCACGGCGGCATCCCATGCCTGCTGGCCGGCAGCGACCAGCTCGGCCGGAACGGCTCCGGTGCCCTCGATCAGGTACGAGGCGTCGCGGTGCATGCGCAGCACGTTGAGCATGTAGGTCTCGTTCTCGGCGAAACCGGCGAACGGCCCCATGCGGCTCGCCGTACGGGCGCTGGTCGCATACGCGTGGCCGGTCATCAGCGACGTGAGTGCCGCGGCCCAGGCGCGACCTTCCACCGAGTCGTAGGGCAGGCCGAGTGCCATCAGCAATGCGCCGAGGTTGGCGTAGCCGATTCCGAGCTGGCGGAACTTGCGGCTGTTCTCGCCGATCGCCTGCGTGGGGTAGTCGGCGCGACCGACGAGGATCTCCTGAGCCGTGAAGATCAGCTCGACCGTGTGTGTGTAGGCGTCGATGTCGAACGCATCGTCGCCCACCGAGTCGAGGTCGAGATACTTCAACAGGTTGAGCGAGGCGAGGTTGCACGCCGAGTTGTCGATGTGCATGTACTCGCTGCACGGGTTCGAACCGTTGATGCGACCCGACGCGTGCGCGGTGTGCCACTTGTTGATCGTGGTGTCGAACTGCAGACCGGGGTCGGCGCACTCCCACGAGGCGGTGGCGATCTGGCGCCACAGGTCGCGCGCCCGAAGCGTGCGCACCGGCGAGCCGTCGGTGACCGCGCGCAGCGTCCAGTCGGTGTCGTTCACGACCGCTTCCATGAAGTCGTCGGTGATGCGGACCGAGTTGTTCGCGTTCTGGTACTGCACGCTGAACGAGTCGGCGCCATCGAGGTCCATGTCGAACCCGGCGTCGCGCAGCACACGGGCCTTGCGCTCTTCCTTGGCCTTGCACCAGACGAACTCTTCGACGTCGGGGTGATCGACATTGAGGATGACCATCTTCGCGGCACGGCGGGTCTTGCCGCCGCTCTTGATCGTGCCGGCCGACGAGTCGGCGCCACGCATGAAGCTCACCGGACCACTCGCGGTGCCGCCACCGTTGAGCAGCTCGTAGCTGGAACGGATCTTCGAGAGGTTGACACCTGCGCCCGAGCCGCCCTTGAAGATGACGCCTTCTTCGCGGTACCAGTTGAGGATCGAGTCCATCTTGTCGTCGACCGACAGGATGAAGCAGGCGCTGGCCTGCTGCGGCACGTCCTTCACACCGATGTTGAACCACACCGGGCTGTTGAACGCGGCGCGCTGGGTGACGAGGATGAACTTCAGCTCGTCGCGGAACGCGTCGGCCTCGAGGTCGTCGGCGAAGTAGCCGCCCTCGATGCCCCACGTGGTGATCGTGTCGGCGACGCGATCGATCACCTGGCGCAGCGAGGTCTCGCGCTCCGAGGTGCCGATCGTTCCACGGAAGTACTTCTGGGCGACGATGTTGGTCGCGTTGAGCGACCACGTGGTGGGGAACTCGACACCGAGCTGCTCGAACGCGACCGTGCCGTCTTTCCAGTTCGAGATGCGAGCATCCCGCCGTTCCCACACGACCTGGTCGTAGGGGTGGACACCTTGCGTCGTGAAGTGACGCTTGATGCCGATCGACAGTCGTTCCGGCGCCAGGGACATGAGTTCTCCTCGTACTTGATCATTCGGCGGACACCACAACATGTGGTGGTAGTTGGCTCCCCACAGCGGCTACCACCACAAGAGGTTGGAGGATTACAGCACTGTAGTTACACGGCTGTCAACGTCAGCTGGGGCATTTTCTTCCCAAGTGACTGGTTCGGCAGCGATGCTCGTCGCAGGTTTCGAGGACCTGCCTCAACAGCTTCGGGTCTCGGTTGCCCGCCCACCCGAGCTGGCCCTCCGCGCCGAGCACCGCTGCCATCTCCTTGGAGAACCCTAGAGGTCGGGCCCTGTGGATCGAAAGAGGGACAACCCTGTGAATTTGCCTGTGGATCATCTCCCGTTTCTGTGGGCGACGTGTGCACCTCAGCGCGGCGAGAGCGTCACCGGGATGCCGTTGAGCACCGACGTACCCGACAGCGGGTCGAGCGCGTCGTGGTCGGTGAGCACGTTGCTGTTGACCCCAGCACGCTCCGCGGCGACCCGAAGGCGGGTCCCTTCGAGATCGTGACCCCAACCGTGCGGCAGGCTCACCACACCGGGGCGAACGGACTCGGTCACCTCCACCGGCGCGTCGAGCTCTCCGACTCGGCTCGACACACGCGCGACTCCGCCGTCGACCAAGCCGTGTCGGGCAGCGTCGTCGGGATGGACCTGCAGCGTGCAGCGCGGCTTGCCCTTCACGAGCACCTCGATGTTGTGCATCCACGAGTTGTTGCTGCGCAGGTGGCGGCGGCCGACGAGCACGATGTCGCGCTCTGCGAACTGCGGGATCCATGCGGCGAGACGATGGAGGTCGTCCATCAGCACGGGGTGATCGAGTTCGATCATGCCGGACGGCGTGTGCAGCACCTCGGGGATACGCGACTCGAGCGGGCCGTAATCGACGCCATGCGGGTTGGCCAGCAGGTGGTCGAGGCTCGCCCCGCCGTCGGGCCCCGAGCCGAACGCGGCACCGAACGGACCCGTTTGCAGCATCAGGTCGAGCAGACGCTCGGGCCCGCGACGACCGTCCTTCGACACAGCGGCCAGGATCTCGTCGGGGTCGCGACCGTGGATGTTCGAAGCATCGTCGCTGACCAGGCTGCGAATCATGCCCGTGATCGCCAGATCGTCGACGATCGACGGGTCTGCATCGGCTCCCGCCCCCTGCGCGATGAGGGCGAGCTTGGCGAGGATCTCCCACTCGTCGGGCTCATCGGGTCCGAGTGGCAGCACCGGCGGGCTGTAGTTGGCCACATTGCGGATGGCGAACTGCAGCAGCGCCACGTCGTAGTGACTGCGCTGCAACGACGACGGACTCGGCAGGATCACGTCGGCGTGCCGGGTGGTCTCGTTGAGGTAGATGTCGACGCTCACCATGAACTCGAGCTCGTCGAGCGCCGCGTCGAGCTGATCGGAGTTCGGCGTGGAGAGCACCGGGTTGCCCGACATCGTCACCATCGCACGCAGCCCGCCGTCGCCCGGGCCGGTGATCTCCTCGGCCATCGCTGCGGCGGGATACTCCCCCATCACCTCGGGGTGATTGCTGACGCGGGTGTGGCCACGACCGATGGCGAAGGCACGACCCGGCCCCGACTTGACCCGCGACACCACCGGCGTCGCAAACATGGCGCCGCCGGGCCGATCGAGGTTGCCGGTCACGATGTTCACCACGTCGACCAGCCACGACGTCGTCGTCCCGAACTCGGTGGTCGTGGTTCCGATCCGTCCATAGACCGAGCCACTCGACGCGGCGGCAAGACCGCGAGCGACGTCGCGGATCGCACTCGACTCGAGGCCGGTTGCCTCGGCGACTGCCTCCGGCGTGAACGCAGCGCACGCCTCGACCACGGCGTCGAGCCCGCGGAGGTGCCCTGCGATGTGAGCACCCGGGTCGATCAGTCCATCGGCCGCGAGTACCTGCACGATCGCCGCCAGGAGCAGCGCATCGGTGCCCGGCCGGATCGGCAACCAGTGGTCGGCCTCCTCCGCGGTACGGCTGCGCCGCGGGTCGACGACGACCAAGGTGCCACCACGAGCACGCATCGCCTCGATCCGCCCGGGGAAGTCGGGGGCAGTGCAGAGACTGCCGTTCGACGCGTAGGGATTGGCGCCGATGATGACGAGGTAATCGGTGCGGTCGAGATCGGGCACCGGCACGGTGCCCCCGCCACCGAACACGTACGCGGCGGCGACCTGCCTCGGCATCTGGTCGACCGTCGACGCCGAGAAGCGTTGCCGCGTCCCGAGGGCCTGCAGCATCGGCCGGTTGAAGAGCAGCGCACCCAGGTTGTGGGCGCTCGGATTCCCGAGGTACACACCGATCGCCTCGCGGCCGTGGCGTTCGATCACCTGCGTGAGACCCCGCTCGACCTCCGCCCACGCCTCCGCCCACTCGACCTCCACGTGGACCCCGTCGCGCTTCACCAACGGTCGGCGAAGCCGGTCCGGATCGTCGTGGAGCTGCTTCAACGTCGAGCCCTTCGGGCAGATGTAGCCGTGGCTGAACACGTCGTCGCGATCACCGCGAATGCGGACCACCTGCTCCGCCTTCAGCGTGATCTCGAGGCCACAACCCGCCTCACACAACGGGCAGGTGCGGTAGGCAGTTCGCGTGTCGATGTCGTGCTCGGTCTCCATGGCTGACATCCTGTCACCGTGCGTCGCCTGCTTCCCGACCCTGCCGGCCCGGTGACGGTCAGCGAGGCCTACGGCGTGCCGCGGCCGCGACCCGCAGATCGTCCATGGCTCGGATTGTGCATGGTGTCGAGCCTCGACGGATCGACCGTCGCCGACGACAGCTCGCACGCTCTGTCGAGCCCTTCCGACACAGCAGTCCTGGTGGGGCTTCGTCGCCTTGCAGACATGATCCTCGTCGGCGCCCACACGGTGCGCGTCGAGGGCTACGGGCCGCCATCGAAGCGCGACCAACGCATCGGCGTCGTGTCTCGAACCGGCAACGTCGACCTCGGCGCCGAGTTGTTCACCAGCGGTGCCGGCTTCCTGATCCTCCCCGAAGATGCACCGGACTGCCCCGTCGACACGGTGCGCGCGGGACGGGGCACCGTCGACCTGGCCGCCGCGCTGGCGCAACTCGACGCCGACTTCGTACAGGCTGAGGGTGGCGCATCGTTCAACGCAGCGTTGGTCGAAGCCGATCTGCTCGACGAGCTCAACCTCACGATCTCACCGCGCATCATCGGCGGGGACGGACCACGATTGGTCACCGGCACGCCAGAGGTGATGCACGCCATGGACCTCGTGCACGTGCTCGAAGACGATGGGTTCCTGTTCACCCGATACGTTCGCCGGCGCTGACGCCGCGGGTGTCGCCGCGACTCAGACGGGAACTCGTTCGCCCCCGAGGCCGGCCCTGCGGAACGATCGCTGACCGTGCGTGGGGTCCCACACCAGGCTCACCCACGTCTCCGTCGCTTGGTCGAGTTGCTGCCACGCAGCACGATCGATCCGCAACTCGAACACGGGAGAGTCGGCGAACGCATCCGCGTCGAGGCCGGCTGCCTCCAACACTGCCTGAGCGGTATGACGGTCGAGCGACACCAGCGAGCCGGACAGCTTGCCTTCACCGTCGAGGTCGTTGCGGTCGGCGACCGCGGTGAGGAGCGAGACGCGAGGATCGCGGAGCACATCGGCCTGCTTGCGAGAGCCCGCCATCATGCCGATGAACAGGCCGCCTTCGATGAGCATCACTTCCACCGGGCTCACCCTCGGCGCGCCATCGCGCTGGAGCGTGCCGAGCATCGCAATGCAGGCTGCCCGCAGCCGTGCGTCGATGGGGCGACCCAGGGCAGGCGCTGCGAGGAGGAGTTGTCCGAATCGGAGACCGTTCACGTTGTCTCCATCGGTCAATCGTCAGGCCTTCTGAAGTTTCTGGAGCAGGCGCACTTCGCGCTGGAATGCCGCAGCGTCATCGAAGCCCTTGTAGACGCTCGCGAACCGGAGGTAGACCACTTCGTCGACGCGACGGAGCCGGTCGAGGACCGCTCGACCGACGAGGTCGGAGGTGATCTCGCCGTTCACGGCGCGCACCTCGTCCTCCACCTCTTCGGCGAGTTGTTCGATCTGCTCGCCGCTGACGGGTCGTCCCTTCGCAGCGGCCTCGACCCCAGCGACGATCTTCGCCCGGTCGAACGGTTGGCGCACACCGTTGGTCTTCACCACGACCAGGGGCACCTCGTCGAGACGCTCGTAGGTGGTGAACCGGTGCTGGCAGTGCTGGCATGACCGCCGGCGCCGGATCGCGGCACCCTCGTCGGCCTCACGCGAATCGATCACCTTCGTGTCGTCGGCGTGGCAGGAAGGGCAGCGCATCGGCGCAACGCTACCCGACCACGTCACGGCAGGGTCAGCGACTGCCCCGCTTGGATGGACGCCCCACCATTGAGCGTGACCAGCGCATCGACGATCAGCGCCGTGTCGCCGTCGGGATACATGCGCTGCGCGATCGCCCAGAGCGTGTCGCCCGATCGGACGACGTACGAAGGGTGGCCAGCCGTGGAGGCGCCGCGCTGGACATCCCCACGGTCGGCCAGACTCTGCTCGGCCAGCGTCCCGACGGCGAGGACGACGGCGACGAGAAACACCACCGCGGCGACTCGGCGGCGGAGGTAGGTGGCTCGTGATGGCCGCTCGGCGACTCGCGCCGGCACGTGGGCGACGAACGGGCCGGGACGCTCGTGACGAGCGGAGCGGTGGGAGCGGTGGGCCGGGTACAGCGATGCGGTCATGTCGAGCCTCCTGGACGAACGAACGTTCGCTAGTATGCCGAACGAGTGTTCGTTCGTCAACCTCACATCGAACAAAGGTTCTCCGAACGGGTGTTTGACTCTGTGTACGAACAGGCGTACGCTCCCCCGCATGGCTGAACTCACCGCACGTCAAAAGGGCATCCTCGACATGATCGAAACCAGCATGCGCGAGCGTGGCTACCCACCGAGTGTGCGCGAGATCGGCGAGGCCGTCGGCCTCACGTCGCCATCCACGGTGCACAGCCATCTGGCGAGCCTCGAGAAGATGGGCTTCCTGCGACGTGACCCCACGAAGCCGCGTGCGATGGAGGTGATGTACGACCCGTCGTCGGGTGCGGCCATCGAGCGTCGCCCCGTCCGACACGTGCCGCTCGTCGGCGACGTGGCGGCGGGCACCGACGTGCTGGCACAGGAAAACGTCGAGGAGTTGTTCCCGCTGCCCGAAGACTTCACCGGCACCGGTGACCTGTTCATGCTCCGGGTGCGCGGCGACTCGATGATCGGCGTCGGGATCATGGATGGTGACTTCGTGGTGTGCCGCGCCCAGACCACCGCCCACAACGGCGAGATCGTCGTGGCGGGCATTCCCGGCGAAGAAGCGACCGTGAAGACCTACCAGAAGTCCGGCAAGACGATCACCCTGCTGCCTGCCAACGACCGGCTCTCGCCAATGGTCTTCGATGCCAGCGAGGTGTCGGTGTTCGGTCGGGTCGTCACGGTGATGCGTCGCCTCTGACCGACGCTTCCGGTCAGCCGATCGGTGGCGGCGCCCACCCGCCACTCGGAGGTGGTGCAGTCGCCGGTCGGCGGCGAAGCCCCACCGCGATCATGATCGCGCCGCCCACCAACAGCACGAGCCCGCCGAGCACCCCGATCGCGCGAAGGATCGACGGTTGCGTCGCCGGGTTCTTGCCGACGGCGACCGCCACGTCCGTCGCAGTCGACGTCGCGGTGAGGCGGTAGCTGCCCGGTGACGTCACCGTCACGGTGCCGATCGACGTGCCGACATGATCGTCGGTGTCGTAGTCGTCACCCGACGCATCGTCGACGGCGACCTGCGCGTCATTGCTGTCGCGTAGTTCGACGTCCACCTGCGGGAGGTCACCGGCGTGCCGGAACGTGGTGCCGATCGAGGGACAGTCGCCCGAGACCGCACCAGTCGATCCCTTCGTCTCGACGAAGACCGTGAACGTTCCCGCTCGGTCGAACTGCAGCGTGGTGGTGCACCCGATGGGGGCACGAGCAAGACGCTGCACGGCCTTGTCGTAGGTGACCGATGCAACGACGAGGAGCGTCGTTGCGAGCGCGAGTGCGGCAACCACCAGCAACGAACCCAGCACCACCAGCCACGTACGACGCGACCCACCAGCGACTGTGCGAGGCGGCGCGGGTGGCGGTGGCGGCGCGAACGGCCCCACCGGTGCAGGGGGCGGCGGCGGCGTTGGTGCAGGGGGCGGTGCGGGGGGCGGGGGCGGCGGCGGGAGTGAGAACGGGTTCGTCATGTCACGCCACCCCCAATCGGCGTGCGACGAGCGCAATGCGGTCGTCCGGTTGCACCACCGCGACACGCACGTTGTTCGCCCCACCGGCTCCGTAGAAGTCGCCGGGACTCACGAGTGCGCCACCTTCCTTCGCGAGACGCTCGGCAAACGCCCAGCCGTCCTCGGCGTCGAACCAGAGATAGAACCCGCCCGCGGGCAGATCGATGTCGATGCCCGACCACGTCGACAGCACCCGGGCCGTCCGCTCGAGCCGGCGGCGGTAGCGATCGCGCTGCACGACGACGTGCTCGTCGTCGGCCAGTGCCACGGCACCGGCGGCTTGCGCCGGACCGGGCACCAGCATGCCGACGTGCTTGCGCACCTCTTGCAGGTAGGTGACAAGTTCGGCATCGCCCGCGTAGAACCCGACCCGCAAGCCCGCCAAGTTCGAGCGCTTCGACAACGAATGCACTGCGACGACACCGTCGAGGCCGCGCTCGAGAATCGTGCGCGCCGGGCCGTCCCAGGTGAACTCGACGTAGCACTCATCGGAGAACACGGGCACGTTGCGCGCTCGACCCCATGCGGCGGCCGCATCGAGGTCGCTGAGGGCGCCCGTTGGGTTCGAAGGACTGTTCACCCACAGCATCAGTGCCCGAGCGGCGTCGGATTCGTCGATCGCTTCGAGGTCGATGCCACCGTCGGCGCGCATGGGCACCGCAACCGGTCGGCAGCCGGCGAGGATCGCACTCATCTCGTACGTCGGATATGCCACGGCCGGGTACAGCACCGTGTCGCGCGACGGGGTGCGCAGCTTCAGGTACTGCGGCGTGGTGGCAACCATCTCCTTGGTGCCCACACACGCAGCCTCCTGCGTGACGGGCACGTCGATGTGGAAGCGTCGCGCAATCCAGTCGACGATCGCGGTGCGCAGATCGAGCGTCCCGATGCTCGGCGGGTAGCCCCGCTCAGAGTTCGACGAGGCGAGTGCTTGGAGCACCGCTGCGGGCGGCGGGTCGCACGGCGTGCCGATCGACAGGTCGACCATCCCGCCCTCGTGGTTCGCGCCGTACGCGTTGAAGCGTTGCAGCCGGTCGTACGGATACGGCGGTGGGACGAAGCCTTCGGACATGAGACACCATTCTTAGCCGCCGAGCGACCCGCGGCCCGCGTCGCTCCGATCGGGCGAGCAGAATCGGTCAGCTCACGACGAAGTCGCTGAGGCGGCCGGCGGAGGCATCGGCGAGGCGCGCTCGCACGCGGACACCAGCGTCTTCGTTCACCATCGACACGACCTCGCCCTCACGGTGCACCGACGCGAGGACGTCGCCCCGGTCGTAGGGGATGAGCAACTCGACAGGAGCGGAGATCGCACGCAGACGATCGGCGAGCGTGCCGAGGAAGTCCTCGATCCCCTCGCCGGTGACGGCGCTCACTGCGACGGATCCCTCGTGATCAGCGACGAGCCGCTTCACCTCATCGGGAACCAGGTCGGCCTTGTTGAACACCAGCATCTCGGGCACGTTGTCGGCCTTGATCTCCGTGAGCACCTCGCGCACAGCACGAATCTGACCCTCGGGATCGGCAGCCGACGAGTCGACGACGTGAACCAGGAAGTCGGCTTCGCTCGCCACCTCAAGCGTGCTCTTGAACGCCTCGATGAGGCCGTGCGGCAGACGACGTACGAAGCCGACGGTGTCGGTGAGCAGCACCGGCTCACCACCGGGCAGACTCAGCCGCCGCGTGGTGGGGTCGAGCGTGGCGAACAGACGATCCTCGACGAGCACACCGGCCTGCGTGAGCCGGTTGAGCAGCGTCGACTTGCCGGCGTTGGTGTAGCCGACGATCGTGACCGCACCGAGACCGCTGCGCTGGCGGCTCTTGCGCTGCAGGTGGCGGGTCTCACGCAAGTCGGCGAGCTCGTGCTCGAGACGCGTGATCCGCTTCGCGAGCGTGCGGCGATCGGTCTCGAGCTTGGTCTCACCCTTGCCTCGGGTGCGAGTCCCGATGCCACCGCTCTGCTGACTGAGGTTGGCCTTGTTGCCGCGACGCAAGCGCGGGAGGCGGTAGCGCAACAGTGCGAGCTCGACCTGGGCCTTGCCCTCGAGCGTGTGCGCGTTCTGGGCGAAGATGTCGAGGATGACCGCAGTGCGGTCGAGCGCTGTACGGCCCAGCAACTTCTCCAGGTTGAACTGCTGTGCTGGGCTGAGATCGTTGTCGAACACCACGGTGTCGGCGTCGACCTCCAGACACACCTGCCTCAGTTCCTCGACCTTGCCCTTCCCGATGAACCACGTGTGATCGGGACGGTCGCGGCGTTGCACGAGTCGGGCGGCTTCGTCGGCACCCGCAGTGTCGATGAGCAGCGCCAGTTCGTCGAGACCCGCATCCGTGTCGTCGTCGGTGTGACCCGGCAACGTGACCCCCACCAGCACGATGCGCTCACGTTTGGTGCGCTCGATGAGCGTGGCGCCGAGTGCCTGGTTGTACGGGTTGGTCATGTTGCTGCCTGTGGGATCTCGACGGTGATGTGGCCGACGAGTGCGGACGGTCCGATGAGGGTGACCCGACCGGCCGATGGCTCGTCAAGTCGAACCTTCGCGCATCCACCATCCATGTGCACCACCAATTCCGTCGCGCTCGCCGGTACCAGACCCCACGACCGAGCCGCCCACGCGCTCGCGCACGCCCCCGTGCCGCAGGCTTCGGTGATGCCAGCGCCCCGCTCGTGGACGCGCATCCGGATCTCGTTCGTACCCTCGCCGGGCTCGACGATCTCGAGGTTGGTCGCTGGCACCTGCCGACCGAGGGTGAGCAGATCGACCGCGCTCACGTCGTCGACGCCGACGACCGTGTGCGGATTGCCGAGACTCAGATGAACCACTGGCCGATCGGGATGGCAGCCGACGGTATCCCACCCGTCGGGCGCGTCGATCGTGGTGACCTCGCCCATGTCGACCGAGGCCTCGATCGTGTCGGCTCGCTCGGTGGCGAACAGCGTGACCACTCGCGGACCGCTGTCGGTGAGGATCCGTTGCGGCTCCATCGACTCATGGCGGGCGGCGACCGCTTGCGCGAAGCAGCGGATGCCGTTTCCGCTCATCTCGGCCCGCGACCCGTCGGCATTGTGGAGTGTCATCCGAGCCGTGTACCCCGGCTCCGGCGTCACCACGAGCAAACCGTCCGCACCGATACCTCGACGGCGATCGCACAGCAGTCGGGCAAGTGCGCCCAGGTCGTCGACGGGTGGGTCGAACGCGACGAGGAAGTCGTTGCCGAGACCGTGGTGCTTGGTGAGCTCGAGCTTCATCGACCGAGGGCGCTTCCGATCACCGGCAACACCTCTGCCACCGGATCGTCGTGGATGTCGACCCACTGTATGCGGGGGTCCCGCCGGAACCACCGCTCCTGGCGCACCGCGAACTGGCGTGTCCGTTGCACGACGGTGGCCACTGCTTCATCGAGCGATACGAGGCCATCGAGGTGTTCGAGCAGCTCCTTGTAGCCGAGCGCCTGCGATGCCGTGCGCGACCAGACAGGGAACTGCTCGCGCAGCGACGTCACCTCGTCGAGGAGGCCAGCATCCATCATCCGGTGCACACGCTGCTCGATCCGCGCAGCGAGCTCGGGGCGGCCCCATCGAAGGCCGATCTGGAGGAGTTCGATCGGCGGATACGCGTCGAGCCCGGGACCGAAGGAGCTGAACGGTCGGCCGCTCCCGATGCAGACCTCGAGGGCACGCACGATCCGTCGTGCGTTCGAGGGCTCCATCTTCGCTGCGGCCGCTGGATCGAGGGCGACGAGTTCGGCGTGCAACGCGGCGATGGGTTCGCGGCCCGCGCGTTGCTCGAGCTCGGCCCGTACATCGGGCCAGGTGCCCGGGATCTCCATCGGGTCGGTGAGTGCGCGCAGGTAGAGCCCCGTGCCGCCGACGAGGATTGGTATCGCGCCACGTCGGCGCACATCATCGATCGCCGGGTCGGCCACGCCGACGTACTCGGCAACGGCGAAGTCGGCGGTCGGGTCGACGAGGTCGATTCCGTGGTGAGGGACGAGCGCCTGGTCGACGGGCGATGGCTTCGCGGTACCGATGTCCATCCCCCGATACACCTGCATTGCGTCGACGGCGACGATCTCGAATCGCTCGATCCGACCGGCTGCCGTCGCAAGCGCCATCGCCACGTCGCTCTTGCCGCTGGCCGTCGGCCCGAGCACCACGACCCCGGTGGTGGACCCGCCGCGTGATGGCACGCCGTTGGTCACCCGGCGACGGAAACGGCGATGCGGCGCTTGTGCGACGGCTCTGCGATCACGTCGCGCAGCTCGCCGATGAGGTGATGGGGCGCCGCACCGGTTACCTCCACCGTCGCGTAGGCACCGGTGCGGATCGGCTCGGCCGGGCGGAAGTGCACCAACTTGTTCTGGCGGGTGCGGCCCGACAGCAAGGTCGGATCCTTGCGACTCGGCCCCTCGACGAGCACCTCCTCGATGCGACCGATCCGCGCACGGTGCTTCGCCATCGCGCTGTGCTCGACGACGATACGCAACCGTTCGAAACGCTCCGCCACCACGGCCGGCGCCACGAAGTGATCAACCATGGTGGCCGCCTCGGTGCCCTCGCGCGGTGAGAACTGGAACGTGTAGGCGTAGTCGTACTCGGCGGCCGCGGCCACCTCGAGTGTGCGCTCGAAGTCGTCGTCGGTCTCACCGGGGAAGCCGACGATGATGTCGGTCGACACGGCGAGGTCGACGATCGCGTTGCGGGCTGCCACCAAACGCTCGAGGTACCGCTCGGCGGTGTAGCCGCGGTGCATGAGGGCCAGCACTCGATCGGAGCCGCTCTGCAGGGGGTAGTGGAGGTGCTCGCACATAGCCGGCGACGCCGCCATGGCGGCGAAGGTCTCGGGACGCATGTCCTTCGGGTGCGGGCTCGTGAACCGCACCCGGCGGATACCGGGGACCGCCGACACGGCCGTGAGGAGATCGGCGAACAGTGGCCGCAGGCGGGCATCGGCGTCGCCACCGCGGCGCGAGGCGATCTGGAGGTCGCGCCCATAGCTGTTGACGTTCTGACCGAGCAGGGTCACCTCCGACACGCCGG